>CAMGDG010000130.1 GCA_946041635.1 uncultured Clostridia bacterium | reverse complement strand
CACCTAAGCCTTCGTCGGCAGCGTCAGATGTGTATAAGAGACAGCATAATAATACAAATAATATAAATGGTCAATTTTGCCCAAAAAAATATGTGTAAATAATTCTTGACAAGTTATAATGCTTGTGGTAGAATGTCAATACCTCGAAAAAGAGGGTTCTTTTTTTGTGCCCATTTTTATTGAGGTAGGCTATTCGCCGATTTTTGGCGATTGAATAACGGAGGTGCCGAAAAATGAGAGTAAAAATCACATTAGCTTGCACAGAGTGCAAACAGCGCAATTACAACACAAAGAAAAACAAAAAGAACACTCCTGACAGACTGGAGATGAATAAGTATTGCAGATTCTGCAAGAAACACACTCTCCACAGGGAAACAAAGTAACCGGAGGTATGTGAGATGTCTGAAAGCAAAGAAAAGACCACTGCCGAAGTAAAGAAGGAAAAATCAGATAAGAAGTCTGCCGATGCCGTTAAGAAGAATAAAGAGAATGTCTTTAAGAGAATGGGCAAAAGCATTAAAAGATTTTTCAAGGATTTCAGAGGCGAGTGCAAAAAAATCACATGGCCTACGGGAAAAACGGTTCTTAATAACTCAATCGTAGTTTTGGTGGTTGTTGCGATAGTCGGTCTTGTTATTTTCGGAATAGACCAGGGTCTTGCTTTGATAATCAAGCAGCTTGTTGCGTTGAGCAACAGTCAGGATGCAAAGCAGGCGGCAGAGGCAACAACTCAGATGATCAGCATGTTTTTCTTGAAATAATCGGAGGAGATAAGTTATGGCAGAAATCTCCAAATGGTATGTAGTGCATACTTATTCAGGATATGAAAACAAGGTTGCAACAAACATTGAAAAAGTTGTTGATAACCGAAAAATGCATGATCTCATCCTCGAAGTAAAGGTTCCTACGGAAATCGTTACCGAGATAAAGGACGACCAGAAAAGGGAAGTTGAGCGCAAAATTTTCCCGGGTTATGTAATGGTAAAGGTTGCGGTATTTGAAAATGAAGATACGGGCGACCTTGAAATGACGGATGACACATGGTATGTAATCCGTAACACACGCGGCGTAACAGGCTTTGTCGGCCCCGAGAGCAAGCCCGTGCCCCTCACGGACGCTGAGGTTTATGCAATGGGCGTTGAAAAGAAGGTCGTTAAAATCGACTATGAGGTCGGCGATATGGTTACGATTATTGACGGCGCGTTTGAAGGCGTAATCGGCGTAGTCCGTGAGCTGGACGCTGACAATAATTCCGTTTGCGTGGTAATCTCAATGCTCGGCAGGGAAACACCTGTTGACCTTGAGCTCGACCAGGTAGAAAAGGTTGAGGAATAATTTTTAATTTGGTAATCAGCGTGAAATACGCTTTTTATGACGCTTTATTTATGTAAGGCGTCGTGGGAGGAACGGCAAGAGCTTCCCGTTCCGCCATACCACGAATTTTGGAGGTGCTAAAAATGGCTCAAAAAGTAGTAGGCTTTATTAAGCTTCAAATTCCCGCCGGAAAAGCAACACCGGCACCGCCCGTAGGACCTGCACTGGGTCAGCACGGCGTTAACATTATGGCGTTCACAAAAGAATTCAACGAGCGCACAAAGAACGATATGGGACTTATCATCCCTGTTGTTATCACGGTTTATGCAGACCGTACATTTACATTCGTAACAAAAACTCCCCCCGCAGCAGTTCTCATTAAGAAGGCATGCGGAATAGAGAGTGGTTCGGGTGTTCCCAACAAGACAAAGGTAGCTACAATCACAAAAGAGCAGGTTAGAAAAATTGCCGAGCAGAAGATGCCCGACCTTAACGCTGCTACAATCGAAACCGCAATGAGCATGATTGCAGGCACAGCTCGCAGCATGGGCGTTACGGTAGTTGACTGATCTCCTTTGTGGGAGGAAAAATCAGATCCGATTAACCACTTTTTTGGAGGTAAATAGATTATGAAACACGGAAAGAAATATGTTGAGAGCGCAAAGCTTATCGACAGAACAAAACTTTATGATACAGCGGAGGCTCTTGAACTCGCAGTTAAGGGCGCAACCGCAAAATTTGACGAAACCGTTGAGCTTCATGTCCGTTTGGGCGTTGACTCCCGTCATGCTGACCAGCAGGTCAGAGGCGCTGTTGTTCTTCCCAACGGCACAGGTAAAAAGGTAAGAGTTGCAGTTTTCGCAAAAGGCGATAAGGCTGACGCTGCAGCTGCTGCCGGAGCAGAGTTTGTCGGTGCAGAAGACCTTGTTGCAAAGGTTCAGGAAGGCTTTATGGATTTCGATGTTTGTATAGCAAGCCCTGATATGATGGGCCTTGTAGGTCGTCTCGGTAAGGTTCTCGGTCCCCGCGGACTTATGCCCAGCCCCAAGGCAGGTACAGTTACTCCAGATGTAGCAAAGGCTGTTACAGAGGCAAAGGCAGGTAAAATCGAGTACCGTCTTGATAAAACAAATATCATTCACTGCCCCATCGGTAAGGTATCCTTCGGCGCTGAAAAGCTCAAAGAAAACCTTGACACTCTTATGGAGGCAATCGTTAAGGCAAAGCCCGCCGCAACAAAAGGACAGTACATTAAGTCCTGCGCAGTTGCAACAACAATGGGCCCCGGCGTTAAAA
>CAMGDG010000129.1 GCA_946041635.1 uncultured Clostridia bacterium | reverse complement strand
TTTTGAAGTGTTTTGTCTTTATTCAAAACAACATCAAGTACGGTATCTTTACCTACTCCGGACGGTCCTGAGAAAAGTATAAGCATTCCCTCTTTATTCGCCATATGCGCCCTCCTCTGCTCCGTCGTTTTCTGTACGGTTAAGTATTGTTTCTGCTTTAAGATAAGTAGAAATTACATGGTCGCTGTCCATAATCAAAACAGCATGAGTTTTTCTGCCCTGCGTTGCGTCAATCAGCATATTGCTTTCCTTTGCTTTCGCAATAATTCTTTTTACAGGAGCTGAATCTGTTGAAACAACTGCTATGACTCTGTCTGCATTAACGGAATTTCCGAATCCGATATTGATAAGCTTCATATATTTACCTCATTCAATATTTTGAATTTGCTCACGGATTTTTTCAATTTCCGCTTTAATATCTATAACACAACGGGCAATGGTAACATCCTGCGCTTTTGAACCGATAGTGTTGGCCTCACGGTTCATTTCCTGAACGAGGAAGTCCGTTTTTCTGCCTATCGCTTCATCGCTTGACAAAAACTGCCTTAATTGGTCAATATGACTGCGAAGCCTTACCGTTTCTTCGGCAACAGCAACTTTATCGGCAAAAATTGCACATTCAGCCATTAAACGCTGTTCATCAATCTGCACATTTGAAAGATATTCGTTTATGCGAGCGAGAAGCTTGTCATTATATTCCTTAACGGTTTGCGGCGAACGCTCCTCGATTACTTTTACCTTTTCCAGAATCGTTTCGGAACGGGATAAAACATCGTTTTTCAGTTTTTCGCCCTCGACTTCACGCATAGCGATAAAATTATTTACGGCAATTTCAGCAACAGTTTTAACAGCGTTCCAAATTTTATCCTCATCTGCCTCGCTTTTGTGTACTGTAAATACATCGGAACATCTCATCAGCGATGAGAGCGCAAGGTCGTCACGCAGCAACAAGTTGTTCTTGTCAGCCAATTCTCTGAAAGCCTTTAAATAAGAATCGGCAAGGGACTGGTTAACTAAAATTTCCGCATCTCCTTCTTCAAGATTTTCAACAGAAACATAACACTCTGTTTTACCTCTTGAAACGAGGGAATTTATATAACTTTTCAGCTTTTCGTCAAGAAATCCGTAGTTACGAGGAACTCTTGAACTGAACTCAAAATACCTGTGATTCACACTTTTAAGCTCCACGGTTATGTTCATTGAATCAACCGTAGCCTGGGCTCTGCCGTAGCCCGTCATACTTCTTATCATTTTCTACACTCCCGATTTTTTACAGCAACTTCCCTTTAAAAGTGTGGGAATATCGCCTTCATAAATGCCGTTATTCTTTTCAAAGCCTAATAATATTAAAACATCTTTTATTTTTTCAAGACTGCAATAAGCCATATAAGCATTGCGGTTTGCACCGAAGTTTAAAGCGGCACGCACAAATCCCTCGGTTAAAAGCTTGTCCGAATAATCACAGTCAAGCTCTGCAACAACACAGTTATAGCCCGTAATCTTAACAAGACATTTTCCTACCTCATTTTTGCTTTCGTCATAGCCGATATATCCGCCGAAGACTGTATTATCCTCATTCAAATCTAAATTAAAAAGCTGTTCAAGCTTTAACTTATCCGTAATTGGTTTATAGTATATCATTTATTTCATATTCTTTCTGTCAAGTGATGCTGCTGTCATAAGCTTGTGCACTTCATCATCGGTAAGGTTGCGCCAATCGCCCTGTTTCAACATTCCAAGCTTAACAGAGCCTATCTGCGTCCGCTTTAAACGGGCAACTTCAAGTCCGAGTGCCTCGCACATTTTTCTTATCTGCCTGTTTCTGCCCTCGTATATAATTATTTCAAGAACAACTCTGCCCTCTTGCTTTTGGATAACTCTTACCTCCGAAGGCATGGTCATTCTGCCGTCAATCTCAATTCCCGTAGAAAGAGCAGTCAACTGTTCTTCGGTAATTGACGGTCTTACCGTGACACGGTAAGTTTTCGGAACATGGCGTGTGGGATGGGTTAAAGCATTGGCAAATTCACCGTCATCAGTAAGCAAAAGCAAGCCTTCGGAATCTCTGTCAAGTCTGCCGACGGGATAAACTCTTTTTCCTACATCTTCAATAAGCTGAGCCACACACTTTCTGCCCATTTCATCGCTCAATGTTGTAATAAAACCTCTCGGTTTGTGGAGCATTATATATGTGTTTGTTTTACTTTTTGTTACCTTTTTTCCCGAAACGGCAACGGTATCCTTTTTGGGGTCAACCTTATCGCCTATTGAGGCAATTTTCCCGTTTACCTTAACCTTACCGGCGGAAATCAAATCCTCCGCCTTTCGCCTTGAAGCAACGCCGCATTCAGAAAGGTACTTTTGAAGTCTGATTTTGTTATCTGCCATAAATTCACCTGAAAAAATTTAAAATTCTGTCTTTAAATGAAATTTTGCTTTCCGCTTTACTTTTTACATTATCGGTAATTGCAATTTGTACCGATTCTTTGGCGCGCAAGGGTATTTCAAATATAATTTTTCCCGTTTTATCAAAGTATAGAATACTTCCCAACACATCGCCTCTACTTACGGGAGCGTATTCAAACTGCTTTAAATATACTTTACAGCTTAATTCAAAATTATCCGAAACCGATGTATATTTCGGAACATACGACTGCTC
>CAMGDG010000128.1 GCA_946041635.1 uncultured Clostridia bacterium | reverse complement strand
TGCAGAATTACGATGACCCTGATTTTTACAACAATTTTATTCTGACAATTGAATCTTCGTCTGAAAATATTCAGGGGCTTTTGGGTATGGTGCAAAACTACATAGGCAACATTGTTTCGCTTATTGCCGTATCTTCGGTTATATTTGTAATTGACCCTGTGTGCTTGCTGATTATTTTTGCATCAATATTTATTTTTATGCCCCTGAGCACTAAAATCGGGAAATTACAAATGGGCAGAAGAATTGACAACACAAAATTCCACCGCAGAAGCGACTATTTCCAGCGAATTTTCTATTTGCAGGACTATGCAAAAGAAGTGCGTATGAACAACATCCGTCCGCTTTTAATGAGCCGTTACAACGACGCCGCCGACGATGTTATCGCAAATCAGGACAAATACTGGAAAAAAATTGCGTCCTGCTATGCAGTTCAGCAAGTGGGCGTTCAGGCGCTTGGGTTTATGTTTGTTTTGCCTATGTATCTGGGCTATTGCGTGTGCGTTAAGGAAACCCTGTCCGCAGGCGACTTTGTTGCCACATTTAACGGGGCGTATTCCATTGCAATGTCGCTTAATTTCCTGACCGTTTGGGCCAGCGCCGTATTTTTGGAGAGATCCAAAATGATTGAAAAATACAGGGGCTTTCTTAAAAGTGATGCTAAAATAAAGGACGGAAACAAAACGGCGGAAAATGCAGAACCGAAAACAATTCATATTAAAGATATGTCCTTTACCTACCCCGGTAACAACGAGCCCACGCTTAAAAACATCAATCTTGAGATTAAGCCCTATGAAAAAATCGCCCTTGTCGGCTACAACGGTGCAGGTAAAACAACTCTTACTAATCTTTTATTGAGGCTTTATGACGCCACCGAGGGTGAAATACTCATTGACGGCGAAAATATTAAAGACGTGACCGTTTCTTCCCACCGTGACCGATTTGCCGCCGTGTTTCAGGATTTTCAAACCTTTGCCTGCTCAATAGGCGAAAATGTGGCGTTGAATACAAATCCCGACAAGGATAAGGTGTTAACGGCTCTGCGTCACAGCGGTTTTGAAAAGAAACTGAAAAACGGAACAGATACGGAGCTTTTGCGTGAATTTGACGATGAGGGAGTTATGCTTTCCGGCGGCGAATCACAAAAAGTTGCGGTTGCAAGGGCTTTTTACAAGGACTGTCCTTATGTTATACTTGACGAGCCTTCTGCAAACCTTGACCCTGTTGCCGAATACAATCTTAATCAGGCTATGATTGAAGCGGCTAAACATAAAACTGTTATTTTTATTTCTCACCGCCTCTCAACTACCGTTAATGCAGACAAAATATATGTAATGGAAAACGGCGGAATTATTGAAAGCGGAAGTCATCATGAGCTTATGGAAATGGACGGCACATATGCCTATATGTTCAAGCTTCAAGCAGAAAAGTACAAGGAGTAATAATATGGAAATTTTTGCGCCCGACTATTACGAAGAATTCAAGTGCATTGCCGGTAAATGCCGTCATAGCTGTTGTATCGGCTGGGAGATTGATATTGACAGCAAAACTGCGGCAAAATACAAAAAAATTCACGGTGATCTCGGGGAAAAACTTAATAAAAGCATCGTTTATGAAAATGACGGAACCGTGCATTTCAGGTTAGGTAAAGACGAGCGCTGTCCCATGCTTAACTCGGACGGTCTTTGCGATATTATTTTGGAATTAGGTGAAAGCGGGCTCTGTCAGGTTTGCAATGATCACCCGAGATTTCGCAACTTTTATTCCCACCGCACGGAAATCGGACTTGGATTATGCTGTGAAGCGGCGGCAAAGTTGATTTTAGGTAAAAGCGACAAGGTTAATCTTGTTCGGTTGAAAGACGGCAATGAACAGAAAAACTGTAATTATGAAGAAACAGAGTTTTTCAAAATCAGGGAAAAGGTTTTTGCAATATTGCAGGAACGAAGCAAATCTGTTGAGGACAGAGTAAATGTAATGCTTGATATGTTCGGCGCACAAATGATTTTAATGTCGCCTTTGGAATGGGTGAAGGTCTTTTCAGGTCTTGAACAACTGGACGAAAAATGGGGCGAATGTATTTTTAAGCTTACTCTTGCAGATAAATCCGTTTTCGATTCTCCCCTGCCCGATTATTTGCAAATTCCTTTTGAACAGTTATCGGTATATTTTGCATACCGTCATTTTGCATTGTATTTTGACGGCTATGATTTTTCCAAGATTGCTATGTTCATTTCTCTGAGTTTAAATATTGTTAAATGGCTGTGCCTTTTAGAAATCGGTGATAAAGGCTACATAGGCCTTGACGGTTTGGCAAATTTTGCAAGAATGTACTCCGCCGAAATTGAGTATTCGGACGAAAACATATATAAATTGCAGGAAATGCTCGCAGAAGAATAAAAAATAGCCTTGACGCTCGGAATACCGAGTATCAAGGCTTTTTATACCGATATTCCTATCAAATTTCGATAATGATTGCACGATTAAGGACTGATTTGATAATGTGTATCAAAAAATTTCACAAAGAAAATTAAAGTACAAATCAAGCCTGTATTGACAAATTGCATATCATTTGATAAAATAACACGGTATTGTGAACGACATAAAGTTAATAAAAGTTAACACTCCCCTCGGAGTTTAACATATACGGAGACGTATCGAAGTGGTCATAACGGGGCGCACTCGAAATTTTACGGCGACTTGGTCGTTTCGTCCGCCGGAAA
>CAMGDG010000127.1 GCA_946041635.1 uncultured Clostridia bacterium | reverse complement strand
AAAGTTTAACCGGTCTGCCCTCGTTTGCGGATTTTTCGGCGGCAAGGGCAATTTTCACCGACTGCAAACCGGCGTGAATACCAACGGGTGTTTCCGTATCGTTTTCAACGGCATCGCAGAATTCTCTGACTTCCTGTGAAAAACTTTCCATATATCTTTCGAGGAAGAAATAAAGCGGTTTCTCTCCGGTTACGCCGTCTGCGGTGGAAATTACTGCGGAGGAAAGCGTATCGTTTGAGGTTGCAACCATACCCTTGGAGCCGAAAAGCTCTGCTCTCTGGTCATAACCGTACATTGCCTGACGGGAATTGTCAATAACCGCAAGGGCACCGTTTGCCATTTTCATGGAGATGATGGCTGTATCAAAATCGCCGTATTCACGAATTCCGGGGTTGATAAGCGCATCGGCATAAACATAAAGCTCTTCCACATCGCTGTTTGTAAGGAAGCACGCCATATCGAAATCGTGAATGGTCATATCAAGGAAAATGCTTGCCGCACAGTAGCCCACAGGGGGTGCCTGGGGGTCACGGGAAGTGATTTTAAGAATTTGCGCATCACCGATTTTGCCCTCGTCATAAGCCTTACGAACTGCTGCGAAGTTGTGGTCAAAGCGGCGGTTAAAGCCAACCTGGAATTTCACTTCGGGGTGTGCTTTCAATGCGTCGGCAATTTCAAGAATTTTATCCACGGTATTGGCAAGGGGTTTTTCGCAGAAAACATGTTTGCCTGCGTTAATAGCCTCAATGGAAATCGGAGCGTGAGTGTCGGTTGATGAGCAAACGAGCACCGCATCAATCTCTGCATCGTTGATAATTTCTTTATAATCCTTATAGATTTTTTCAACGCCGAAGCCCTTGATGAAAGCCTCTGTTTCATCATTCATAAATGGATCTGCCATTGCCACAACCGTTGCATTTTTCACATGGTAGGAAATGGATTCCAGATGTACCTTACCGATGCGTCCCGCACCGATGATACCGATTTTTAACATAAAGAGATACCTCCAAAATTTTTATTTATCGGGACGATGAGGGCATCGTCCCCTACATTTTATAAATTAAGATTTGTGAGATAATTTCTCGTGAGACAAGGCACGCAAAAAACAAACGTTGCGTGATTTTTACAGATTTTTTCGTTCGGCAAGGCTTGCGAGCGAAGCAATATGCGATATTGCGAGTGAGCGTAACGACGCCGAACGGAAAAAGATGAAAAATCAGATTGTGCCGTCCCAAGTGGAAACGTTTGTCGATGCCGCCTCTTCTTCGTCAAACCAATGTGTGGTAACTGCCTTGCTTTCGGTGAAGAAACGGTATGCGTCTTTGCCGAGGCAATGGAGATCGCCGAAGAAGGACTGCTTGTGCCCTGAGAACGGGAAGAAACCAACGGGTACGGGAATACCAACATTGATACCTACCTGACCGCCGTCGGTATGGCGTGCAAATTCACGGGCAAAGTATCCGCTCTGCGTATAGATAACCGAGCCGTTGGCGTAAGGGTTGGAATTCATAATCGCCAAGCCCTCTTTGAAATCCTTGCAGCGCTTAATGCAAAGCACGGGGCCGAACACTTCGTCACTGCCGATGGTCATATCCTCTGTAACATGGTCAAAAATTGTGGGGCCTACGAAATAGCCGTTTTCGTAGCCTTCAACAACACAGTTTCTGCCGTCCAGCACCAATTCTGCGCCCTCGGCGACTCCTTTGTCTATATCGGCAAGAACTTCTTTATAATGCTTTTCATATGTAATCGGGCCGAGCTTTGAGGATTTATCCCAAGAGGGACCGACCTTGATTTTTTCAGCCTGCTTTTTAAGCTCTGCAACGAATTTATCGGCGATTGCCTCTTCAACAACACAGCAGGAAAGTGCCATACAACGCTGACCTGCACAGCCGTATGCGGAGTTAATTACACCTGCAACGGTTCTTTCCAAAGCACAGTCCGCCATAACAAGAGCGTGGTTTTTCGCCTGGCAAAGTGCCTGACAGCGTTTGCCTGCGGCGGCGGCACGCTGATAAATTTTTAAACCGACAGGTGTTGAACCTACGAAAGTGATACCCTTAACATCGGGGTGGTCAAGAATTGTATTGATTTCGTTTCTCGAACAGGTTACAACATTGATAACGCCGTCGGGAACGCCTGCTTCTTTATAGATTTTTGCAAACAGCATTGCGGTTTTCGGTGTTAAAGATGCGGCCTTTAAAACGATTGTATTGCCTGTTGCGATGCAGGTGGGTGCCATCCAACCAAAGGGAATCATTGCGGGGAAGTTTACGGGCACAATGCCTGCAAACACGCCAAGAGGTTCACGGTATTTCACAGTATCGTAGCCTGTTGAAGCGTCCATAAGGCTCTCGCCCATCATAAGTGACGGCACCTGTGTTGCAAGCTCCGTACCCTCTTTGGCTTTGAGCACATCGCCCTCTGCCTCGCCCCATACCTTGCCGTTTTCTTTGGCAACGCACATAGTGAGCTCTTCCATATTTTCAATAATCAAGTCGCGGATTTTATAGAGAATCTGCGCACGCTTGATTGCGGGAACGGCACGCCATGCGGGATATGCCGCCTTTGCCGCTTCAATAGCCTCCAACACCTCATCGTTTGTGCAGCAGGGTGCCTGCCCTGTGACCTCGCCTGTGCTGGGGTTGTGCAGGTCATACCAAGTATCGGTTTTGGAATCCTTGAACTGACCGTTTACAAAATACTGTAATTTTTCAACTGCCATTGT
>CAMGDG010000126.1 GCA_946041635.1 uncultured Clostridia bacterium | reverse complement strand
GCATAAGCTTCTTTGGAAATGAAGTTTACAAAATTCTTTCTCTGTTTCTGGTCAAGACCCTCATAAACGGTGGTATCTTCACTGCTCCATTTACCTGCTTTTGCCTCATCAATAAGGCTGTTAAGAATGGGAACAGGAAGTGAATCGGGCTTGTTCAATGCACTGTCGATTGTGATTGATTTCATCTTAGCAAGCTCGTCGGCAGAAATATCGTCCTGAGATAAATATTCGGGATTCATTGCGGCAATCTGCATTGCAATGTTTTTACCCATAGCCTCAAACTCGGGCTTTGCGGCAGTAGCATCATCAGTATCAAAGGTAACCATAACGCCTACTGTGCCGCCTGCGTGGATATATGTTGCAACATGGCCTTCTGAAAGAGCAAATCTGCGAACTTTCATATTTTCACGGAGAGCAAGGAATACCTCCTGTACTTCTTCGTCAACGGTCTTATCCGAGCCTGATGCTTTTGTGCTCAAAAGAGCTTCAAGGTCAGCGGGCTTTGCTTCAACAACTGTTTTTGCCACCTTGTTTGCAAGGTTAACGAAAGGCTCGCCCTTTGCAACAAAGTCTGTTTCACAGTTAATCTCAACGAGAGAGCCTGCCTTACCGTCGTTATATGCGGCAACAACGCCCTCTGCGGCAACTCTGCTTGCCTTTTTAGCGGCAGAAGCAAGTCCTTTTTCTCTCAAAATATCAATAGCTTTGTCCATATCGCCGTCAGACTCAACAAGAGCCTTCTTGCAGTCCATCATACCAACGCCGGTCTTTTCACGGAGCGCCTGAACATCCTTAGCTGTAAATGCCATTTTCTTTTCCTCCAATATCTGTTATTTAAAAAGTAAGCCCGCAACTTTAATCGCTACGGGCTTTTACGCAATAATTACTCAGCAGCCTCTTCAACTTCAACAAAGTCTGTTTCACAGTTAATCTCAACGAGAGAGCCTGCCTTACCGTCGTTATATGCGGCAACAACGCCCTCTGCGGCAACTCTGCTTGCCTTTTTAGCGGCAGAAGCAAGTCCTTTTTCTCTCAAAATATCAATAGCTTTGTCCATATCGCCGTCAGACTCAACAAGAGCCTTCTTGCAGTCCATCATACCAACGCCGGTCTTTTCACGGAGCGCCTGAACATCCTTAGCTGTAAATGCCATTTTCTTTTCCTCCAATATCTGTTATTTAAAAAGTAAGCCCGCAACTTTAATCGCTACGGGCTTTTACGCAATAATTACTCAGCAGCCTCTTCAACTTCAACTGCTTCATCAGCAGCTTCGTCAGCCTCAGCGGCAACTGTCTGCTCGCCCTGTCTTCCTTCGATAACAGCGTCAGCCATAGCGCCTGCAATAAGCTTAACGGCACGGATAGCGTCATCGTTACCGGGGATTACATAATCAACTTCATCAGGGTCACAGTTTGTATCAACAATAGCAATTACAGGAATACCGAGTTTCTTTGCCTCAGCTACTGCAATCTTCTCCTTGCGGGGATCCACAACAAACATTGCGGCAGGCTGTCTTTTCATTTCGGTGATACCGCCGATGTATTTTTCAAGCTTTTCAATCTCAAGCTCATACTTTGCAACTTCTTTTTTGGGCAGCATCTCAAATGTACCGTCCTCCTGCATTGCTTTGAGCTGAGCAAGTCTCTTAATTCTTTGTTTGATTGTTGTGAAGTTTGTAAGCATACCGCCGAGCCAGCGTGCGTTTACATAAGGCATACCGCAACGGATTGCTTCTTCTTTAACAGAGCTCTGAGCCTGTTTCTTTGTGCCAACAAAAAGGATTTCGTCGCCGTTTTCAGCAACTTCTCTTACAATTTTGTAAGCCTCTTCAAGTTTTTTTACTGTTTTTTGAAGATCAATGATATAAATACCATTTCTCTCTGTGAAGATGTACTCTGCCATTTTGGGATTCCATCTTCTTGTCTGGTGTCCGAAGTGAACACCTGCCTCGAGTAACTGTTTCATAGATACTACTGACATTGTTTTTTCCTCCTTATTTTATCCTCTGCACGGGTCGCTTTTTAACGGGACATTTAATAAATGCAATTCCGTTAAAATCACCGCACATGCGAATTGCTGAAAGATTATAGCATAATAAAACACTAATTGCAAGCAATTTTTAACAAAATTATCCGAAAATTTTGTTCTGAAGCTCTAATAGTCTGTCCTTTTTCCGCTTTTCCTCTTCAAAGTCGAAAATGAAATCATTATTTTGGTTTTTTATAAGTATATTCCCCTCTTTTACACCGTCAGGTAAAAGAGAAATATCTACCTCACGAAATTTACCGTCAGGAAATTCAAGAACTGCAATTCCTTCCTCAATTCGGCTTACGGAATAATATCCTTCATTCATATACTTTTTCCTCTCCGCTCTCACTTTTAACGGTTATTTTACTTCCGTCACTTGTTACTGTAATGCTTCCCGATAAGGCTGTAATATATGTATCAATATTCGCATCTTCAAGTCTTTTGAGAACTTCACCGTGAGGGTGGCCGTAGCTGTTATCCGCCCCGCAGGATATTATGGCGGCTTTTGGGTTAACTGCATTTAAATATTTTGATATTGAAGAAGTATTACTGCCGTGATGACCTAATTTAATTACATCGGCTGATAAATCGTAATTGCTTTTAATTAAAGAATTTTCAACCTTTTTCTCTGCATCGCCCTGAAATAAAAAAGAAGTTTCGCCGTAAATAATTTTAGTGACGACCGACATATTGTTGAGATTATCGTCCTGCTGCATAGGCGAAAAAATTCCTACTTTGGCGCTGCCTAACGAAAAACTGTATCCCGGTTCAGCGGCAATGGCGGTAACCTTTTTGTTGATAACAGCGTTTAAAAACTCCTCATATGCGTCGGTGGTGACCATATTCGATTCGTCGAGCTTAGGCATAATTATATTTAAAACATTATAGTCATTGATTAT
>CAMGDG010000125.1 GCA_946041635.1 uncultured Clostridia bacterium | reverse complement strand
CCATATAGGATTGTGAAGAACAAGTCCGGGAAAATAATACACAATAAGCAACTGAATCATAAGAGGTGTACCTCTTACCACCCACACAAGCGTTTTCGAAAAAGCGCTAATCGGCTTAAAGCGTGACATTGAACCAAATGATATAATAAGTCCCAGCGGTATTGAACCCGCCAGAGTAATCAAAAATAGTTTTAAAGTTTGCAGAAAACCAACATTTAATGCATTAAAAACTATCGGAAACTGTTCGCTGAAAGATAACAATACAAAAACATCCTTATAAATATTATAAACATCAAAACAGAGAGCACTCTCGCACTCTCTGTCGATTATTAAAATTCAAACAAATTATTTTACAAGAGCTTCCTGTACTCCGTAAGTCTCGGCAATTTTCTGTACTTCACCGTTTGCAAGTTTTTCTGCAAAAAAAGTATTGAACTGTTCAACCAAATCAGAACCCTTGCGGAAACCAACACCATACTCCTCGCTGTTAAGAGAAGCTGTGTATGTAAGATTAGCGTATCCTGTGCCTTCACCTATCATTGCGCCTGCCATAAGGAGATCGATGATAGCGGCATCACAAGTACCGCTTGCAACCTCGGAAAGAGCTGTAGCCTGGTCCTTAACCTCGGTATATTTATAGCCGTTTGCCACAGCCTGGTCTTTACCTGCTGAGCCTGCCTCAACTGCAAACTGCAATGCCTTACAAGCATCCGCAGTTTTATACTGCTCCGCCTTATCAGCAGGAACAACTATAACCTGAGCATTGGTGCAATAGGGCTTTGAGCAAGACATACTGTTTGTAACTTCATCGGTAAGAGTCATACCGTTCCAAACGCAGTCGATTGTTTTACCGTTAAGTTCCATAATCTTGTTATCCCACTCAATTTCAACGAACTTAACATCAACGCCGAGATACTTTGCAAATTCCTTTGCAAGGTCAGCGTCAAAGCCAATCCAGTTACCGTCAGCATCCTGATAATCCATAGGAGCAAAATCGGTAATACCTACAACGAGAACGCCTTTGTCTTTCACATACTGTGAATCGGTTACAGGCGTAGTGTTGTCGGCGCCCTTCTCTTTACCGCATGCCGCAAAGCAAAGAGCAACCATAAGCACTGCCATTACGACAGCAAGAATTTTTTTCATTTTCATTATTTGCAACTCCTTTTTATCTTATTAAAGTGCTAATACGGTAGTATAATACTATATAAAATCGATTTTGTCAACCGAAATCATAAATCGGATATGATTTTTTCTATAATTCTCTCCGCTTTTTTACATTCCTCGGCTGTTTCTTTTGATTTTTTTAATATAACGCCCACGGTTGAAAGAACAATTATAATCAAAACTCCTGCCGAAAAGCGGCTCATTGCGTTTTTATATCCCATATAGGCTAAATATGCAGAAACGGCAAGCACCGCCAGTATATATGCTGTTCTTACAAGGGGCTCAAAAAGCTTATCATATACAAGTGCATATTCAACATAAGAACCGTTTTCGTCATCCCCCACATCCAAAAGATAATAATATCTGTCAAAGGTCTGGGGTTGAAGCTGTTTATTGCGTGTATAGATATATTTAATTCTGTATAATTTATCGGCTTTGAGATATTTTCCTAAAATCCCCGTCATATCGTCCTCGGATACAGGGTTGAGAAAAGCAATATTAAGCTTTTCTCTTATTTCAAGAGTTGTCATATCAAGATATAACTTATGAGGCTTTTCTAAAACCTTATATCGGGTTTTATTTATTTCCATTTTTATCACCATAAATATTTTATAATAAAACAAAGTAAGTTTCAAGTTGAAAAGATATTGATTTTATGATATATTGAGAGAAGTATTTGAGGTGTTTTGATGAAAAGCTTTATAATAAATAAAAACGATGCGGACCAAAGGCTTGACAAGTTTATAAGTAAATCTGTCCCTTTACTTCCGAAAACACTTATGTATAAGTACATAAGAATTAAACGGATTAAAGTGAACGGTAAACGGGCGGAGATTTCCACAAGGCTCAATCTCGGTGATGTTGTTGATATGTATATAAACGATGAGTTTTTTGAGAAAGCACCTGAAAAGTACGATTTTCTTAAAGCGTCTAAAAATCTCAATATCATATATGAGGACGAAAATATAATACTTTGCGACAAAAAGGCAGGGGTGCTCTCCCACCCTGACGATAACGAATATATTGACACTTTAATCGGCAGAATAAAGCGTTATTTATATGAAAAAGGTGAATACAAGCCCGATGATGAACATTCATTTACTCCGTCACTTGTCAATCGAATTGACAGAAACACGGGCGGAATTGTTATTGCGGCGAAAAATGCGGAGACATTGCGTATTCTCAATCAAAAAATGAAAGACCGTGAACTGCACAAGTTTTATTTGTGCATCGTGCACGGCGAGTTAGAGCAAAAAAGCGGTACGCTTTCAGGGTATCTTGTTAAAGACGAAAGCAAAAACAAGGTGACTGTATCGAAAAACGCCCGACAAGGCGCAAAGGAAATCCGCACCAAATACAAGGTGTTGGACTGCGACGGCACTTTAAGTCTTGTTGAGGTGGAACTGCTCACGGGCAGAACGCATCAAATCCGCGCGCATTTTGCGTCAATAGGGCATCCCCTTTTGGGCGACGGCAAATACGGCACCAATGCGCAAAACAAGAAATACGGTTATAAAAAGCAGTTTTTATATTCCTATAAATTGGTTTTCGATTTTACTACGGATGCAGGTATATTAGATTACCTTAATCACAGGGAATTTGCAGTAGAGGATGTTTGGTTTAAAGAGGAATTCTATAACAAGGGGATTTAAAATGATTAAAGAGACAGAGAGTTAAACACTTTCTGTCTCTTTTTTTATTCTCTCCCTCCGTCAAAACCTGCGGTTAGAAACGGGCGATTCGTGATGTATAGTGTAATAACATAGTAAACAGGAGTGCAAGGACATAGTATACAGTTTTA
>CAMGDG010000124.1 GCA_946041635.1 uncultured Clostridia bacterium | reverse complement strand
AGATATTACCGAGGGCAAAATCCACAACTGCTTTATTGAGATGTCCTCATGCGTAGGAAGCTGTATAGGCGGTCCCGTAATGGAAAAATACCGCAAATCTCCTCTCAAAGACTATATTGCCGTATCGGATTACGCCGGCAAGCTGGATTTCGATGTAAAACAGCCTGCGCCCTCCGATATTAAGAAAAATCTTGAATTTATCAGCAAGAAGGCGGCAACGCCCTCTGAAAGCGAGATTATGACAATTATGCGTCAGATGGGCAAGGTGCGCCCCGAGGACGAATTAAACTGCGGCACCTGCGGATACGATACATGCCGTGCAAAGGCGATAGCAGTTTTACAGGGCAAAGCGGAAATCTCAATGTGTCTGCCCTTCCTTAAAGAAAAGGCGGAGAATTTCTCCGACACAATCATAAACAACACGCCCAACGGTATTCTCGTCCTGAATGAGGAATTAGAGGTTCAGCAGATTAACCGTTCTGCGCTTAAAATGATGAACATTCCAAGAGCCAATGATGTTATGGGCGAGCCTGTTATCCGTATTCTTGACCCAACCGTATTTTCGGAGGTAAAGAGAACGGGCAGAGGCGTTTTTGACCAGCGTACTTACCTTGCGGAATATAACCGTTATGTTGAGCAGACAGTTACTTATGACAGAGATTACCATGTTGTAATTGCAATTATGCGTGATGTAACCGATGAAGAAAAGAGCCGTGAGAAAAAGGACGATATCAGCCGTCAGACGGTGGAAATTGCCGACAAGGTTGTTGATAAGCAGATGCGTATCGTTCAGGAAATCGCCTCTCTCTTGGGTGAAACCGCCGCTGAAACGAAAATTGCTCTTACAAAGCTTAAGGAGTCCATAAGCGATGAATAATCTTTGTGCAGATATCGGTTATCAGAGCCTTATCAAATATAACGAACAGCTTTGCGGCGACCATGTTGATGTTATTGAGCAGGACGAAAACTCCACGGTAGTGGTTTTGGCAGACGGATTGGGAAGCGGCGTTAAGGCAAGTATCCTTTCCACGCTCACATCAAAAATCATCTCCACCATGATAGCCGAAGGCTTGTCCATAGAGGATTGCGTTGCAACAATCGCCGCAACGCTCCCCGTATGCAGTGTAAGAGGCGTTGCATACTCTACATTTACCATTATGCGGCTTATCAACAACGAGGAAGCGGAGATTTTTCAATATGACAATCCCCATGTTATACTTCTTCGTGACGGCAAGCATTTTGAGTTTCCGAAAACCGAAATGCTGATAGACGGTAAAACCGTTTACCGTTCCAGAATAATGCTTCGTGAAAACGATATTTTCATCGCAATGAGCGACGGCTGTATTCACGCCGGCGTCGGCATGGCTCTGAATTTCGGCTGGGAACGGAAAAACATAATAGAATATATGGAAACGCTTTACGATGTGGGCTTCACCGCCAAAACCCTTGCCACAATTCTTTTAGAGGAGTGCAACAAGCTTTACGGCAACAAGCCCGGCGACGACACAACCGTTTGCGTTGTGAGAATAAGAAAGCGTGAGCCTATGAATTTGCTGTTCGGTCCGCCGTCCAACCGTGACGACTGCAACAAGATGATGGGGCTTTTCTTCTCAAAAGAGGGCAAGCATATTATCTGCGGCGGAACGACCTCTACCATAGCCGCCGAGTACTTAGGCAAAAAGGTTAAGCCCAACATTGAGTTTCTTGACCCCGAAATACCGCCCACGGCGGAAATCGACGGTGTTGACCTTGTTACCGAGGGTGTTATCACCATTAACAAGGTTGTGCAGTACGCTAAGGATTACCTTGAAGAAAACAAGGACTACAAGCAATGGAGCTACAAGCGTGACGGTGCTTCCCTTATCTGCCGTCTGCTTTTCGAGGAGGCAACGGATATAAACTTCTTTGTGGGCAGAGCCATGAACCCCGCTCACCAGAACCCCGACCTTCCCATAAACTTCAATATAAAAATGCAGCTCGTTGAGGAACTTTCCAAAAGTCTTCGCAAAATGGGCAAGCGTATAAAAGTCAGCTATTTTTAAAGGGTGATACAAAATGAGAAAGTTTGATACAAAAATTCAGTATCTTAAATACAAGGTTCTGCGTGAGGTTGCCCGTCAGGCATGGAACGACAAGCTTTTGGACAATCTTCTTGATATTCCCAAAATCATCGTTCCCGGTAAAGAACCCACAATGAGATGCTGTGTATATAAAGAGCGTGCCATTCTTGAAGAGCGTGTAAAAATCGCTATGGGCGGCGATAAGACAAACCCCAATGTTATTGAGGTTATCGACATTGCCTGTGATGAGTGCCCCATGGGCGGATATGAGGTTTCCGACGCCTGCCGAGGCTGTCTTGCTCACCGCTGTGAGGATGTGTGCAAGCGCGGCGCAATCGTATTTGACCATCAGCAGAAAGCCCATATCGACAAGACAAAATGCGTTGAGTGCGGTCAGTGCGCAAAGGTTTGCCCGTACAGCGCAATTATCAACCATAAGCGTCCCTGTGAACGTGCCTGCAAGGTCAAGGCTATTTCAATGAGCGAAACAAAGGCGGCTTCCATTGACAACAGCAAGTGCAACTCCTGCGGCTCATGTGTTTATCAGTGCCCCTTCGGCGCTATTTCCGATAAATCTTTCATACTCAATGTTATCGACCTTATAAAAAAGAGCGAAAATAACAAAAAATTCAAGGTTTATGCCGTTATTGCTCCCTCAATTTCCAGCCAGTTTACATACGCAAAGCTTGGCCAGGTTATTTCGGGAATTAAGGAGCTGGGCTTCTTCACCGTTGTCGAGGCGGCTCTCGGCGCAGATATGGTAGCATATGCAGAGTCAAAGGAATTAGCGGAAAAGGGCTTTTTGACAAGCTCGTGCTGTCCTGCATTTGTGGATTATGTTCAAAAGCATTTCCCCCAAATGGCAGAGCATATTTCCCACAACCTCTCCCCTGCCGCTACAATCGCAAA
>CAMGDG010000123.1 GCA_946041635.1 uncultured Clostridia bacterium | reverse complement strand
TTGACGCGGCAGGTAATGTGGGCGACAAAATCATGTTCAAAGCAAAGCCCGACTACGATAATCAGTATATGTTCCTCGGTTGGTATTACAGAGAAAAGCAACCGGACGGTTCATACGAGGAAGTGCTCAGAAGCACATCAACATCCATAGCGGTTACCGTTGAAGAAGGCAAGCTCAACACATATTACGCCCGTTTTCAGAAAATTACGGCTCCTGTTGTTTTCTATTACAGTCCCACAGGTAAGATTTCAGATTATGCCTATTATGATGCAGATACAATCAATACATACGGAAAGTATTTCCAGAATGTTACGGTAGGTAAAAAGCCCGTAAAGCCCACCGATGATTCTGCATCGGTAACAACATGGTACACCTCTCCCACCGAGAGAGGCGCAGATTTCATTTTTGATTTCGATGAAGACAGAATTTATGATGTTACCGAATTGTATGCGGGTCCGTCGTTTGCTTTCAATTACTACAACTCTTTCCGTTTTTTAGAGCCCTGGACAATTTCCCTTTACGGCACATTAAAATACAACGGTCAGTATATTGATTTGCTGAACAATGCCAATGTTACAGACTATAATGTTTATATTCTTAAAGGCAAGGTCGGCGATACTGCACCTACCGCAACTGAGATTAAAAGCAATTCCAAGACCATCAGGGCGGGCAAAAATGTAAACAGCAGTCTTCTTCGGAAGAACTCCGTGACAGGCAGCGGACAGACTTTCAACAGAATTGGAATAACATACAGCGATTTCGGTATATTCAATATGAAAGCCCCTGTCTGGGTTGTATTTGATTACACATATAACGGTATTACATACACAAGCGGCGTAAAAGACAGATGCTTATACAACGATATTACCGTTTACTTGGATAATAACGGCAAAATTTATACAACCTATCCTCCCGAGGATCAGGCACAGCACCGCAATTTGCAGACTGCACTTCTCAACAATATCAAAGCCATGTATGATGCCGTTGCCGCGCTTAACATTACCGAAGCAACAGCGTACAGACACGGAGTAAATGTTACTGATATGACATATGATAGTGCAAACGATAATGTATATACTTTCTCCTCCTCCACCGCAATAAGAAACATTGAGCCCTGGGGGTTCAGATATACTTTCTCCGTAGATAACCAAAGCATTACCGATTTTGCCGATTACGGTGCGATTGTCCTTACCGATAAGAATTCGGCAATAGATAATAGCTCTGTAACCGTTAACGATTTGCTCAGTAATGAAAACTCTCTGTTGTTCTCAAAATCAAACGGCAATATCTATATGAATGAAACAAACGACGCGGTTGAGGTTTATTATGTAAACAATGTTTATGCGGTTGATTTTGACAAAAACACCTATGCCGTATTCTATGTAAAGGACAATGAGGGCAATATTTATTATTCGGATATAGTATGCAACAGTTATAATTCCATTGCAGCTGCCGATGAATCCGAAAACGCGGCAATCAGCCAATCCATAATTGACTATTCGGTTGCTTTAAAGAATTATACGGATTTCGTCGACGGACAGTGATATTTGCAAAAAGGACAGAGAATTGATATGAATAAAGAATATGTAACCCCTGATTTTGATATTACGTTTTTTGATATTCAATCCATTATAACTACCAGCGAAGTAAGTTGGGAGGAAGATGAATTTGCAGCAACCAAAGCTTTCTATGAATAAGATACTCCCGTTGCTTTTATTGACGGTTGTTGTAATTGCCGTTGCTTTTACAGCATGCAACAATAAAAACAACGGTGGGAATAATAACGCTGACGATACGCAAGATTCCTCCGAATATACGACAGAAAATCCAAACGGCATATCCGGCACTTCTTCTCCTGTATACGGCTTTGAAGAGGAAGATGATGACGAAAGTGAATTGACGAGCAAGGACAGTAATAATGTTCCCGTATCCACCACATCAAAAAACGAGCCGAACTCGTCCGTTCCCGAATATTCAAGCATAAGCGAAGAAGGGAAAGAAAATCAGCCCTCATTACCTCCGAAATCAGATAGTCAAAGCGGTGAATGGGGCGCATCGGTGAATAATTGATTTACACTCCCCTGTTGTGAAAAATCCGTACATTGTGTAGTACAAAAAACACCCTCCTGTGGCAGAACATAATACTGTCACAGGAGGATTTTTTATAAATTATTATTACTTCAATAGACTTTTATTGTTTTTTGTGGTATATTTTTATTATCATATTACATTTAAACTATCGGTGAGAAAATGGAACTTTTAAATTACGAAATACTCAACGCCAGCGGCGAGGCTGACAAAAATTCAATACCTATGTTTTCTTGCGATACATACCCCTGCTTTATTGACCTTGCATTTCCGAAAAATATGAGTGTGCACGGTGTTTCTGCGGTTTTCCCCGAAGAGGCAGAGGTTGACTTTGAAGTTTTTTCAAGCCTTGACGGGGTGAATTTTTATAAATTGGGCAAGAGCCCGAGAATTGCCCGATACATCCGTCTTTTTATAAAGTATTACAGCGGTGCCCGCCCTACCGTCAACAACATTGAGATTATCGGCGAGGACTGCACATTTCCGCAAAAAAAGGCTGTATTCAAGGAGCCTGAAAGCTTCCAAAATACCGAATACGCAAAAGAGATTACCGACGACGATATAAAGAATGATGTTTTGGGCATCATAGGAAGAGCGATAGGCGAAAAATACCTTTCACAGTTTGACCTGCGCCTTGATTACAGACTGAAAGAGGACTATTTTACCGTTGAATCCCTCAGAGGGCAAATCCGCCTTATCTCCAACAGCGGCGTGGGGCTGGCATCTGCTTTCAACTGCTATCTTAAAGAGGTTTGCAACTGCCATATTTCAAGATTCGGGAAACAGGTTAAGCTTCCTCAGAATTTACCGCAGGTAAACGGCAAAATTCACCGCAAAACCGATTACAAATACAGATACGCCTACAATTACTGCGCTCACTCCTACTCCATGGCACTGTGGGGCGAGGAGGAATGGCAGAAAGAAATTGATTTT
>CAMGDG010000122.1 GCA_946041635.1 uncultured Clostridia bacterium | reverse complement strand
GGCGAAATCGCCTTGGCGGTACAGCAGGGCACTTTTCCCCACGGCGTGCTTATTGAGTGTCAGAACGAAGCGGACGGCGAGGAGCTTGCACGCTTTACTGCAAATTGCCTTTTGTGTCAGGACGAAAATAAACCCTGCGGCGAGTGTTCCCCCTGCAAGAAATATCAAAAGGGCGGTCATCCCGATGTGTTTGAAACAGACGGTACAAAGGGAAAAAGCAAAAGCTTTACCGTGGATTCCGTCAGGGAAATTCGCAGTAATGCCTTTATAGTGCCAAATGAGAGCGATAAAAAAATCTATATATTGAAAAACGGTCAGAATATGAACGAGCAGGCGCAAAATGCCCTATTGAAGATTCTTGAAGAGCCGCCGTCATATGTATATTTTATAATCGTTACAACTTCTAAAAGCACAATGCTTGAAACCGTGCTTTCAAGGGTTTGCGTGTATTCGTTGGTAAGCTCAGAAGCTGAAATCAGCGAAAAAGAGGAACAGGCTGTAAAAAACTTCGTTAATGCGCTTTTGAGCGTTGACGAATTGAGTCTTATGGAAGAAACGGCAGCATTCCAGAAAAATTCGCAGTTCGCACGCAGTGTGCTTGTTTTGCTTGCAGAGATTTTAAGGGACGCATTAGTCAAAAAAAGCGGGTTTTGCCGTGATTTCAGATTTCCCGATGAGGTAAACGCCCTTTGCGGCAGTCTGACATCAAAGTCGCTTATGAAGCTTGAACAGGTGTGCGGTGAGTTGACAGACTCCATTGACCGAAATTGCAATAATAATTTGCTGGTTGTAAGAATGTGCTATGAGTTTAAAAGAGCCATGGGAAGATAAGGTGATAAAAGTATGATAGAAACTGTGGGAATAAGATTTAAAGACGGCGGAAAGGTTTATGACTTCGACGCCGACGGAAATAAATTTAACAAAGGCGATTATGCCGTTGTTGAGACCGTGCGCGGTATGGAGTGCGGATTGGTTGCTAAGGAAAATCACAGCGTCAGCGAAGATGATATAAACAAGCCTTTAAAAAAGGTAATAAGAATTGCAACTGACGAGGATATAAAAATTCTGGAAGAAAACAAGATTAAGGAAAAAGAAGCCTTTAAAATCTGTGAGAAAAAAATCGAGGCTCATGGGTTGGATATGAATCTTGTAGATGTGGAATATACCTTTGACCGCAGTAAGCTGCTTTTCTATTTTACGGCGGACGGAAGAGTGGATTTCCGTGAGCTTGTAAAGGATTTAGCGTCGGCTTTCAGAACGAGAATCGAGCTTCGTCAGATAGGCGTGCGTGATGAGTCCAGAATGGTAGGCGGCTTCGGAATCTGCGGCAGACCGTTTTGCTGTAATACATTTTTGAACGATTTTCAGCCCGTTTCCATAAAAATGGCAAAGGAGCAGGGGCTCTCCCTTAATCCTACGAAAATCAGCGGAACCTGCGGCAGACTTATGTGCTGTTTAAAATATGAGCAGGATACTTACGAGCACCTTTTACGGGTGACTCCCAAGGTCGGTGCCATTGTTGAAACACCCGACGGCAGGGGAACGGTGATTGAAAGCAATCTTATAACGGGTATGCTTAAAGTTACCCTTGACCGCCGCCCCGAAGCGGCTCCCCAAAGCTTCCACCGCCACACAGTAAAGCTGTTGAAGGATGCGAAAATCCGTGTGGAAAAAGAAGAATTGGAAGCGCTTAAAGGAATTGAATAATTAAGACATAAAATCCGTTATTTTACTCTTGATTTTTCATATTATTGTGTTACAATGTAGTTGATATTATTTAAGGGAGGTACATAGGATATGGCATATGTAATTAGTGATGACTGCATTTCATGCGGCGCATGCGCAGAGGGTTGCCCCGTTGAGGCTATTTCAGAGGGCGACGGCAAGTATGTTATCGACGCTGATACATGCATCGATTGCGGCGCTTGTGCAGACGCTTGCCCCGTTTCAGCACCTCAGGCTGAATAAGTTTATGAACATAAAAAATCCCGCCCATGTCGGCGGGGTTTTTTGTTTTATATCAGTAGGGGCGATTCACGAATCGCCCGAAAAATTATACAAAACTCAAGCATTTGCGGTCAAAGCGTATCCTCATCATTATCATAAAGCGTGTTGTTAATTGTGCAAACACTATCACCTTTTGAAATACCCAAAATAATTATGCTGTCACGCTTGTTCTTGGGGTAGAGGGGAGCAAAGCCTGCAATTTTCAATGTACTTTGTACCTCGTCAAGGCTCATTTTCATGGCAATACAAAGGCTTAAAAGAGTGTTTCGTGACGGATTTCTTGCGCCGGAAAGAACCTGAAAACCGAAAATGTCACTTATTTCCGCAGCTTTAATTATGTGCGATTTGATAAGTCCCTTTGAATTTATATATTCGTTTAAAAAATTCGAAACGGTTAAATCCACAAAGGCTTCCCTGTTCTCTTTAATGTATTCTTCAATGTTGTTGGCTTTTAAAAGCTTGTCCATCATTTCGTCAGTTGGCTTTTTTATCATAAAAATCACTTTCCTTATTTGTCTTTACATAGTATAATAGAAAAAACCGGGTTTTTCAAGGGGGATTGTGCGTGGCGTCATTAGAAGAAATTTTAAAAGAACAGTATTCCGTGGTTAAAGTGTATAAAAAAACAGAGGAAAAATCAATTATATTGCTTCGCCACAATGAACTGAAAAAAGATATAATATGCCGAAAATTTACAGGCGATTGCAGTGCGTATAAAATCCTGCGTGATATTTCATTTACAAATATTGCGGCTGTTTTTGATGTTTCCGAAGTTGAAAACGAAGTCACAGTTTTAGAGGAGTTTGTCAACGGCGTTACAGTAGCGGATATTCTTTTAAACGGACTTTATGATGAACGGGGTGTAAAACACATCGTGAAATCCCTTTGCGACGCTTTAACGGTAATTCACGCTTACGGAATAGTCCACCGTGATATAAAGCCTGAAAATGTGATGATTACAGACAAAGGTACGGTAAAACTTATTGATTTTGACGCCGCAAGACTTTTCAAAAACGGACAGTCAAAAGATACAA
>CAMGDG010000121.1 GCA_946041635.1 uncultured Clostridia bacterium | reverse complement strand
TCCCTACACCTATCTTAAAGCCTGGTGCTACACCGTAAGGAGCGAGAAAAACAACTCCCTTATCCGTGATATTGAAAGCGGAATTAAAAAGGAAGTAAGCGTAAGCTGTAACGCATCAAAGAAAACCTGCTCCGTATGCGGTGAAAGTCTTTGCACCCACATTCAGGGCAGAAAATACAACGGAAAAATGTGTTACAAAACCCTTGAAGGTATCACAGATGCGTATGAATGGTCTTTTGTGGCTGTTCCGGCACAGAAAAATGCGGGTGTAACAAAATCCGCAGGCTCTTACAAAAAGGAGAAGAATATGGAAAATATTTTAAAATCAATCAAGGAACAAAAATCCGTCACCTTGGAGGGTGACGAGCTGAAAAAGCTTTACGGTTACATAAGCAGTCTTCAAAAAGACAGCGCCGACGGCAAAAGATACCGTGAAAGTCTTTTGGAAAATGCGAAAAAAGGCTTTGCAATATCATTCCCCGAAATAGAGGAGGATTGTGTTGACGCAATACTTTGCGGTGTTTCGTCAAACCACCTTGAAAAGCTTTGCGACGCTCTGGGCAAGCAGGCTTCAAAGGTTATTCCTACCGTATCACAGTTCGGCACGCATAAGACGGAACAGCAATCGCAGGCAAATCAGCAGTTTAAGTTTTAAGGAGGATAAAAAATGTCAGTATCATTAAAAGGCTACAATCAGAATGGGGTAACACTCATTGCCGCAAGCGGTCTTAAAAAGGGAGATTTAGTTAAAATCTCCGCAAACAGCACAGCCGCCCCTTGCGCATCGGGAAATATTCCCTGCGGTATTTGCATTAACACAGACGGCAAATACGCATGCGTTCAGCTCGGGGGCTATGCAAAGGTTAAATACAGCGGTACAGCGCCCGCTCTCGGAAACGCTGTTGTCGCCGCTGACGGTAACGGCGGAGTTAAAACCGCAACCACCGGTATGAGCGTACTTGTTGTCAGCGTAAACACCGCCGACACAACCGCCGAAATCGTATTTTAATTTATAAGGAGGATAAAAATATGGCTATTTTTGAAACTGTTAAGCTTGACAAAGGTCTTTACAGAACAGGCAACGGCTTCCTTGCGGAGCTTGAAAAAATTGACCCCTCGGAAAACTACAAGGGTACCTCTTTGGAGGGACTTGACGCCTTTGAGCGTCAGCTTAAACGCTTTGACATTAAGGTTAAGGGTGCAGGCAGTTCCGCTGTTGAAAAGTTTTTCTCAACAACGGATTCCGCCGTGCTTTTCCCCGAATATGTTGCCCGTGCAGTCCGCCAGGGAATGGAGGAGGCAAATATTCTTGACGGAATTGTTGCCGCAAAAACAAACATAAACGGTCTTGATTACCGCACCATTACTTCCGTGCCCTCAGAGGACGACAAGGAGCTTAAAAATGTGGCAGAGGGTGCAATAATTCCCGAAACGGAAATCCGCACGCAGGAAAATCTTGTCCGTCTGCACAAAAGAGGCAGAATGCTCGTGGCTTCCTACGAAGCAATCCGTTTTCAGCGCCTTGACCTTTTCACCGTTACTCTCCGCCAGATTGGCGCATACATCGCACGCACACAGCTTAAAGACGCTGTTGATGTGCTCATAAACGGTGACGGCAACGGCAACGCCGCAGAGGTTATTGCTCCCGCAACCTCGGGCAGTATTACATATGCGGACCTTGTAAAGCTTTGGAACAGCTTTTCTCCCTATGAGATGAACACTCTCATTGCATCTCCCGATGTAACGGCAAAGCTTCTTAATATGGCTGAATTCCGTGATGCGGCGGCAGGTCTTAACTTCCACGGCAAAGGCGCTATGATTACACCTCTCGGTGCAAAGCTTTTAAAGTCTGCCGACATCAACTCAAAGGTTGTTGCAATCGACAAAAACTGTGCTCTTGAAATGGTTACGGCGGGCGGTGTTCAGACCGATTTTGACCGTCTTATCGACCGTCAGCTTGAAAGAGCCGCTATCACACAGATTTCAGGCTTTGCAAAAATCTTTGCCGATGCTTCAAAGGTTATGAACATCTGATAAAGGAGCTTTGATTATGATTAGCGTATGGTCGGTAACAAAAGCACTTGAAGATATGGGCGTTCTTTCCGCCGAGGACACAAAAAAGGCGATGCCCCTTTGTATTGCCGCCTGCGGAGAAATGTCAAAGAGGCTCAAATCCGTACAATATGAAGACGAAGCGGCGGTAATTATGGCTTGTGCGGGGCTTGTCCTTTATAAATTCACCCTTATGCAAAGCACCTTACAGGAGGATTTTTCCTCTTTCAAGGCGGGTGATATTACGGTCAGCCGCAGTGCCTCCTCGGCGATTGAGGGTGCGGCGAAGTTCCGTGACGAGGCGATGATTTGCGCCGCACAATTCCTTACAGATGTTGATTTTGTTTTTGAGGCGGTGGAGGCTTGAATATTGAAAAAATATTAAACCGTTGGGGCAGAAGTGTTTTTCTCTCCTGCTCCGACGGCTGGAAAAGTCCGCTGTTCAAGGCATTTATACAGCCTTTAAGATACAAGACAAAGCTGTATCTTACGGGAACGCATACGCCCATCGGCATAAACAGCAATGATGTTTATCTTTATATCGGACCGCCCAATCACGATTTAACCCGTCTTGACGGCGCATACAGGATAAACGACAGCGATAAAACAAAATACACGGTTGACCGTGCCGAGAAAATCTTCGCCGGCGACCGCGCTGTTTATATCTGGGCAGTTATCAGAAAAACAACGGAGGCATAAACATGACGATAAACGGCACTCTTGCACAAAATACGGTTAACACACTTTCGGCGGAAACAAGTTTCAGCGATATTGATTTTGTTGTGGCATATGAAAACGAGATTAAGCCCACACCGCTTACAAAGCCCATAGCGGCGCTTTCGGTAAAGAGTTGTGAAATCGGTGATAAAATCACCAAAACTCTCGACACGGGCGAAATTGTTGTAACAAATTCAAGAAAGATGAATACCGTTTTGAGTATTGATATTTACCTGCCCTATTCAATGGGCGGAAGTGAGGGCCACAAAATTTTTGACAGACTTGCAACCTATTTTCTTTTTACGGGTTCATATACCGTTACACAAATAGTTTGCGGAGACGCAGATTA
>CAMGDG010000120.1 GCA_946041635.1 uncultured Clostridia bacterium | reverse complement strand
TGAGCCGTAACACCCCGTAATTCAGCGATTTTTTCCGCAGTATAGGGAATATGCATTACAAGCACTGCCGAGAGGAACAAGCTCAATACTTTACTTTCTTTTCTTTTCACAATTTATCATCTCCGAAAATATAAACTGTCCAAACAATAACTATGTATAGTTTATCAAAATGCAATAGAATATTCAATTACCATTTTTACCTTTTTTTGTAAAATTTTTGTAAAATTTTCGTTTCTTGTTTTTTATATTGAGCAAAAAAGCCTCGCATAAGCGAGGCTCTGATGTTTAATACTGTTTTGAAATTTTAAACAATTCTCTTGCGTTTTTATCGGTTAAATCAAGGATTTCCTGAGCCGTAACACCCCGTAATTCAGCGATTTTTTCCGCAGTATAGGGAATATGCAAGGAATCGCATCGCTTACCCCTGAATGGCACGGGCGTCATATACGGCGCATCCGTTTCAATAAGAAGTCGGTCATCGGGGACAAATTTTGCAACTTCGCAGGGCTTAACGGCATTTTTAAAGGTAACTGCACCGCCCAAACCTATATACATACCAATTTTCAAAATTTCTTTTGCCATTTCCACGCTGCCCGAAAAGCAATGTACAACGCCCTTGGGAGTATGCTTTTTCAATAATTTCAGCGTGTCCTCATGGGATTCTCTGTCGTGAATTATTACGGGCATATCAAGCTCATTTGCAAGTATTATCTGCTTTTCCAATAATTCAAGCTGAATTTCACGGCTTTCTTTTTCGTAGTGATAATCAAGGCCGATTTCACCGATTGCCACGCATTTGTTATCGGCGGCAAGCGCCTTTATCTTCTCCAAATCGCCCTCACGATACTCGTCATTGTCGAGAGGGTGAAAGCCCACGGCACTGTAAACAAAATCATATTTACGGGACAGTTCAACGGCAAATTCCGATGTGGGAATATCCACTCCGCAACAGACAACGCCCGAAATACCCTTTTCTTTAAAAGAACCAAGCAGTTCGGCACGGTCTGTGTCAAACTGCTCATCGTCATAATGTGCGTGTGAATCAAAAATGTTACGATACATTATCTTATTCTCGCTCCGTTAGGAATACTCTTGTCAACAAACATAACCTTTACATCTTCCTCCGAGCAGTCGGCGGCAAGAATCATTCCGTTACTTTCAACACCGCAAAGTACGGCAGGCTTTAAGTTTGCCACAACAATAACCTTTTTACCCTTTAAATCCTCGGGCTTATACCATTTTGCAATACCGCTTGCAACAATTCTGTCAGTACCCGTTCCGTCATCAAGAGTGAGTTTTAAAAGCTTTTTAGCCCTTTTAACAGGCTCGCAGTCCTTAACTTCCGCCACACGAAGCTCAACCTTCATAAAATCGTCAATGCCTATCTGTGCAAGGCCCTCGATTTCCACGACAGGAGCATTTTTCTTTTCTTCCGCCTCTTTTTTGGCCTGCAATTCGGCAATGAGCTTTTCGCCGTCAATTCGGGAGAACAGCGGAGTTGCAGTTCCCACCTTAACACCGGCTTTTAATCCGCCCCATTCCTGAATACTGTCATAGGTGGCAGGCTCAATGTTCATCTGCTCCGCAATTTTAACTGCGGTTTCGGGCATAATGGGCGCAATAAGAGCGGAAAGAACACGGATACCCTCCAAAAGGTTGTAAAGCACAGTACCCAGTTTTTCTTTCTGTGATTCGTCCTTTGCAAGTGCCCAAGGCATTGTTTCGTCAATGTACTTGTTGCAACGGCGTGCAAAATTCATTACACATTCAACTGCGTCGCTCATTTTGTATTCGGAAAGATTTTTATCAAACCCTGAAAGTGCTTTTTTTGCAGATGCTTTCAAATCCTCGTCAAATTCCGTAGGACAGGTTGGCGCTTGAATTACTCCGTCAAAATACTTGTTCTGCATAGCGATTGTGCGGTTGACAAGATTACCGAGAGTATTTGCAAGGTCGGAATTAAAGCGGTCAATCATTGCTTCGTAAGTGATTGAACCGTCGTTAGCGTGGGGCATCTCCGAAAGGAGATAATAGCGCACAGCGTCAACACCGAAAATATTTGTAAGGTCGTCGGCATAAATTACATTGCCTCTTGACTTGCTCATCTTATCCTCGCCGAACAAAAGCCACGGATGACCGTAAACCTGCTTGGGCAACGGCTCGCCGAGTGCCATAAGCATAATCGGCCAATAAATTGTGTGGAAACGAACAATATCCTTACCGATAATATGCACGTCTGCCGGCCAATACTTTTTGTACAAATCCGAGCTGCCGTCGGGGTCGTAGCCGAGAGCAGTTATATAGTTTGAAAGTGCGTCAAGCCAAACATAGATGACGTGCTTTTCGTCAAATGTAACGGGAATACCCCATTTGAAGGAGGTTCTTGAAACGCACAAATCCTGAAGGCCGGGACGGATAAAGTTGTTGAGCATCTCATTTTTTCTCGATTCGGGATAAATGAAATTCTCGTTAGACTCGATATAATCTTCAAGTTGCTTTTGATATTTTGAAAGCTTGAGGAAATATGCCTCCTCCTTTGCTTTCTTAACCTCTCTGTGACAGTCGGGACAGCAGCCGTTCTCGTCAAGCTGACTTTCGGTCCAGAAGCTCTCGCAGGGGGTGCAATACATTCCCTCGTACTCGCCCTTGTAGATGTCACCTTTATCATAAAGCTTTTTGAAAATCTTTTGAACAGCCTTTTCGTGATAATCGTCGGTTGTTCTTATGAATTTGTCATAAGTGGTGTTGAGGCTGTCGCAGATTGCACGGATTTCGCCTGCAACCTTGTCAACATATTCCTTAGGAGTAACGCCTGCCTCTTTTGCGTATTCTTCAATCTTCTGTCCGTGTTCGTCAGTACCTGTCAGGAAGAACACATCATAGCCAAGCATTCGTTTATACCTCGCAATAGCGTCGGTCAAAACGATTTCGTAAGAGTTGCCAATATGAGGCTTTCTCGATGTGTAGGCGATGGCGGTTGTAATATAAAACTTTCCTTTATCGCTCATTTTATTACTTCCTTTCTTTAATTTTTTGTAGCTTATATATTTTACCATTTATTCGTAAATATATCAACAGTTTAATTGTTTTTTATAATAGAGGTTACGAGTTGTCTTAAAATTAAGAATTATATCGCATGCGGTAGTGCAGGGGCAAGCCCTGTCCCTGTCTCTTATACACATCTCCGAG
>CAMGDG010000119.1 GCA_946041635.1 uncultured Clostridia bacterium | reverse complement strand
GGGCGGGGGCTTGCCCCCGCCGTCAATTTACAGATAACTATGCGGCGGGGGCAAGCCCCCGCCCTACTATAAAACTACGCAAAAGACGGAGGGAGAGATAATATTTACAGAAAACAAATAGTTTTTCTCTCCCCCAGTCGTGGCAACGCCACGACAGCCCCCTCGTCAGAGGGGGCAATAATTCGCAACCGTAATTTCTACTGCATTTTTCGGGCGATTCGTGAATCTCCCTGCGATAGCAATATTGATAATAGGATATATTTATATAACCATTAACAGTTGCATAATTGATTCTAATGTGATAAAATAAAAGCGGAGAAAATCTCCGCTTGGTATTTTAAGACAACAACTGACACAAATATTATTTATTTTCTTTCACTTCGCTCTCTTCATTATCAAGAGCGTATTTACAGCACTGCAACACCAACAGATTAAACGATACATTGTTTCTTGCCGCAGTTTCATTGAGGCGTTCAAAAAGGCTTTCGGTAAATCTGATTGTTCTCGAAACATTTGCATTGCTAAACTCATTATCTACTTTAAACATAATATCACCTCTGTATATAATATTATGTCTAAAATAAGTTAATTGATATAACCATATTTGATTATAAAAACGATTGTAAGGAGCAGCTATGATTTGTCTGAATACTTTTTGCATTTATCAGCAAAACGAAAAATGCACATTGAAAACCATAAGTATTGATGAAAATTCAAGGTGCGTTAATATGACGATGCCGGATATTGACAGCGAAAAATTAAAACGAATGAAAATAAACACAAAAATGATGCTCGAAAGCGACTTTGAGCGGTAGATTTTGCGGGCGGCAAGTGAATCGCCCCTACTTTCTCCCCTCCCTCATCGAGGGAGGTGGCAAAACCGCAGGTTTTGACGGAGGGAGTAAATTAAAATAAACGCAAACTCCCTCAGTCATTTTTTCAAAATGACAGCTCCCTCTGAGAGGGAGCGGATCAGTTTCTACAAATTCGTGGCATTTTCGCACTGTTCTATGTATTTTACAACGCTGTCGGAATTGTTGTCACCTATTACTGTATCTGCAATTTCTTTTAATTCGCCCACGGCATTTTCCACCGCCACGGCGCAATCCGCATTTTCAAGCAACAGAATATCGTTAAGATTATCGCCGAAGGCTGTTATGCTTTCGGCTTTTGCATATTCTTTAACCTCTTTTGCTCCGTTTGTTTTTGACGCATCGGCGCTGTAAATCTCTATGAGCCAGTCATCGGAATAGCTGTCCTTATAAAAAGCAAAACTGATACCCTCGATTACTTTCATTTTTTCCGCAACAGGATAAAGAATTTCATAAGGAGCAAAATAATTCACATAAACAGGATGCTGACCTATTTGAATATCCGTCAAATCGTCAGCTTTCGTAAATCTGCCTTCCAACATATCCACACGGGCGTTATAAAACCAAATCATCATTTCATTGTCAAATTCGGTATATTTTATGGACAGCTTTCCGTTGTCGCCGTAAAGGAACATAAACGGGTGCAGATTGTGCTCATAAAACGCTGCCAAAATATCTTTCAATAAAGATATGGGAATTTCATGGTATTTTACTGCTCTGTTTTTCTCAGTATCATAGACGAAAACGCCGTTCATCAGCACAATGGGCACGGAAAATTTCGTTCCCTTTAAAAGGGGCTCGGCGCTTATAAAGCTTCTTGCCGTTGCAACGGAAAAAAGAACGCCTTTTTCATAAAATTCATTGATTTTTTTCTTTGTGTATTCGCTCAATGTGCCGTCACTTTGCAAAAGTGTACCGTCCATATCGCTTATGTAAAGTGTTTTCATATTTTTTCCATTCATAATAAACACGGTGGGAGCCAAGCAATACTCGTCTGCCGGCTCAGACAGCTGCGATTTAATCTTTTTATTTAAGAAGTGACACTACAAGATCGCCCATTTCCGAGGTCGTAACCTTATTAAAGCCTTCCTCGTAAATATCGGGAGTGCGGGCTTTTGTGAGAGCCTCGTTTACTGCGTCCTCAATGGACTTTGCGGCGTCCTTTTCATCAAAGGAATACTGAAGCATCATAGCCGCTGAAAGTATTGTAGCCAAGGGATTCGCCTTTTGCTGACCTGCAATATCGGGTGCAGAACCGTGGATAGGCTCATAAAGTCCCATTTTACCGTCTGCAAGGCTTGCAGAGGCAAGCATACCGATTGAGCCTGAAATCATTGAAGCCTCGTCGGAGAGAATATCACCGAAGATATTTGATGTTACGATAACATCAAACTGACCGGGATTGCGCACTAACTGCATTGCGCAGTTGTCAACATACATATGGTTGAGCTCTACCTCGGGGAATTCGGCGGAAATTCTTATAACGGTTTCTCTCCAAAGGCGTGAGGATTCAAGCACATTCGCCTTATCAACACTTGTAAGCTTTTTATTGCGCTTCATAGCCATATTGAAAGCCGTTCTTGCAATACGCTCAATTTCTGGTACGGAATACATTTCCGTATCGTATGCGGCGGGGCTGCCGTCAACCTCCCGTCTGCCGCGCTCACCGAAATAAATACCGCCTGTCAATTCACGGACAATCATAATATCAAGTCCGTCACCTATAATGCTGTCTTTGATGGGAGATGCGCTTTTAAGGGGCTCAAAAATCTTTGCGGGGCGGAGATTTGCGTAAAGTCCCAACGCACCTCTTATGCCTAAAAGTCCCGCCTCGGGGCGTTGTTTACCGGGGAGAGTATCCCATTTTGGACCACCAACAGCACCTAAAAATACGCAGTCGGCCACCTTGCAGGCATCAACGGTTTCCTGCGGCAAAGGTTCGCCTGTTGCGTCGATGGCACAGCCGCCCATAAGACGGTAATCGTAGTTGAACTTAAAGCCGTACTTATCGCCTGCGGCGTCCAATACCTTTAAAGCCTCGTCCACGATTTCAGGGCCTATTCCGTCACCCTTTAATACTACAATATTATATTCTTTCATAATGACACTCCTCTGCTTATTTATCAAAAATCGGGGGTTGGGGTTCTCTTACCACATTGGGCAAACAACGGTTTACGGCACAAAGAACGCCCTTTATTGATGCGTAGTTGATATTGTGTGAAATACCTATGCCGAAAACATCCTTGCCTTGGGGATTTTTAATATGAATGTAGCTGACAGCCTTTGAACCGCTGCCCACGGAAATAGCGTGTTCGCTGTAATCCACAAACTGAT
>CAMGDG010000118.1 GCA_946041635.1 uncultured Clostridia bacterium | reverse complement strand
ATATGGAAATATTTATACGGAAACAGCTCGCAAACCTCGTTTAAAAGTTTTTCCACAAACTCGTATGTTTCCTCCTGCCCTGCGCACAAAACATCCTCGGTAATTCCGTTTTCGCAGAAAACCTCACAATCATTTTTACGGCAGGAAAGGTCTTTATAAGCGGCAACAAAAGCCACGGTATGACCGGGAATATCAATCTCGGGAACAATATCTATACAAAGCTTTGATGCGTACTCCACAACCTCACGGATTTCGCTCTTTTTATAGTAATGATAATACTCCTCGCCGCCCTGCACAACCAAATTGGACAACGCACCCTGACCGCCGAGGTATTCATACTTTCTGCGGCTTCCCACCTCGTTTAAAAGGGGGAAAATCTCGCTCTCAATACGGTATCCCTGGTCATCGCTCAAATGCCAGTGCATTTTATTCATTTTAAGCATCGCCATATCGTCAAGCAAGCGCATAACCGCCTCTTTGCCGAAGAAATGACGGCTTTCCTCAACCATTCCGCTTCGATACTCATACTTGGGATAGTCATAAATATCTGCACCGTTCAACACAGACTTTCCGCTGCCCTGCTTGCTTTGCAAAATCATAATTTTCAGCGTAACGGCACCGTAAAAAGCGCCGTGCTCATCGGAAGCGGTAACAACAATTCCGCTGTTATCGACACGAAGCTTGTATCCCTCGGCAGGAATCGACTCGTCCTTATTGAATTTTATTGCACCGTCGGAAGCATCCTTCTTTGTTTTGAGAAAACTTGAAAGATAGTTGCCCGCCTTAATGAATTCGGGTACGCACAGCACGGCGGTATCGGGAGTAACGGTGTATTCGCCGTCGATTACATCATATTTCTGCGGTTTAGGAATAATACTGTATTTCGGTGCGCTCATTTCATTTCCTCCAAAACTTTTTTACAAAAATCAGGTACATCACTTATGAGAGCGTCACAACCCCACGACGTGTATTTTATTATATCTTCTTTACTGTTGACAGTCCAAGGATTGACTGCGATACCGTTATTATGTAAATCCTTTACGGTATTTTCATCAATCAAAATATGCTCGGGGTGAGCCGCATGGGCATTTAACTGCTTACAGTATTTCGCAACGCCGAAATTCATAATTTCATCGCCCAAATCACCGTGCTCATAAAGAAGCCCCGTTTTTATGCTCTTATCAAACTCCTTTGCTTCACGCAAACATTCCGGCTCAAAGCAGGAAATAATTGCTTTCTCCTGCAAATCGAATTTATAAAGCTCCTCGATAGTTCTTTTTACAAGGTCGTTCTTTTTCTTGGGAGTCTTAATTTCTATATTGATAAGAGTCAGTCCCTTTACAACCTCCAAAAGCTCCGAGAGCGTCGGGAGCGTTACGCCTGAAAAATCAGGACTAAAATAAGAACCGAAGTCCAGCCGTCTTAATTCTGCAAAGGTCATATCGTCAATAAGTCCCTTACCGTTTGATGTTGCGTCAACGGTATAATTATGACATATAACAATCTGACCGTCGCAAGACAGGTGAACATCGGTTTCAATTCCGTCTGCATTAAATTCTACCGCTTTTTGAAAAGCGGGTATAGTATTCTGGGGCGCCATTTTATTAGCACCTCTGTGTGCCAGCACAAGCGGCATACCAATCCTCTCCTTGAACATAATATGCAAAAATCCGATATGCCAAATCTTCGCAATTATATTCTACAAAATATACCGCTGTTTGTAAAGGATTATTTTTCTCTTTTGAAAATATCTTCGTATATTTCAACTATTTTAAACTTAATTTTGTATTTATCTCCGCCCTTTACTATGCGGCTTTCTTCTTCTGTAAGCACATCGTCTATACCGCACTCCGCATCTGCCGCAGGAAGACACATGGGAGGAAACATTACGCACCACCAATTATGACCTTTCCCCTCGCCTATCACAACCTTTACGGCAGTATAAACTCCCGCAGGCAATGTTACGGAATTATCATATGTTCTTGTGGAAAAATACTCATCGCTTACGGTAATTTTAACATCATAGGAATAGCCCTCGCTCTCGATTACATCAAGGGCGGCACTTTCAAGCTTGTCTATTTGAGGGATTATTCTTTCCTTTGCGTCTGAGGCTGTTACAGAGCCGTCAAAAACCTCTTTTCCTGCTTCAAGCACCGCATTTCTTACTTTCAGTTTTAAATTCTGGTCTGACTCGCTGTCGGAATTTGCGATAACATGCATACGAAGCATTTTACTTCTGATTTCATCACACTGGCCTGAAAATGCGGTAATATTCAAGCAACAGCAAATTATAAGTGCCGTAAGTAATGACGCTTCAAATCTCAATAATTTTTTCTTCATAAAATCACTCCCTGTGTTACGGTACAGAGAGTATTGCCGGCATTTTTCACATTTATTCAATCAAATTATAATTTGCTATTACAAAGCGAGAATTAAATTGTTGGCATTTTTGTTGATTTTTTCTATTTTTTTGCGGCTATGTTGACAAATTTATATTTAATTGCTATAATAAAATAAATTAAAAATTGGGTTGGTGATAATATATGCTTGGAATTAAACTTATGCTTTTAGGAATAGGTCTATTGCTGATTGCGAATGTTGTTTATGATTGGCCCATAGTTGTAGCATTAGTCGGCGGGTTGGCATTTTTGGTGGCCGGTTTATTTGTTAAAGGAAAACCCGACGAGTAAATTCATATTTTGAGTAATATTAAAGCTCCGGTGCCATAATAAAATAAATTAAAGATTTGGTTGGTGATAATGTATGCTTGGAATTAAACTTATGCTTTTAGGAATAGGTCTATTGGTCATTGCTAATATTCCATCACTTGCCGACTGGCCTTTTCTCATAGCATTAGTGGTCGGATTTATATTTTTGATAGTTGGCGTGTTTGTTAAAGGGAAAAACGACGAGTAATTTCATATTTCGAGTAATATTAAAGCTCCGGTGCATATCAAATGCATCGGAGCTCATTTTTTGATCTGTTTTTTTCGGCGGGAGCAAGCATTACTCGCCTGCCGGCTCGGACAGCGCTTCTGCTCATTTCATTCGCAGAGGTGTCCACCGGACACCCGCACCCCCGCCCTACCTTTTTATTGAAGATTTCGGACGGGTACCCCGGAACCTTGTTATTGGGAAGTTTTTCTGACTTTTAAGTTATGTTACAAAAAATAAAATACCCCCACAAAGTCGGTTACGGCGAATAATAA
>CAMGDG010000117.1 GCA_946041635.1 uncultured Clostridia bacterium | reverse complement strand
AATCTCTGTATTCTTCCATAATAAAGGCTTCAAAAATGTCGCCCTCTTTAATATCATTGAACTTCTGAAGTCCGATACCGCATTCATAGCCTGACGCAACTTCCTTAACATCGTCTTTAAAGCGTTTAAGAGATGCGATTTCATCCTCGGTCATAACAACGCCGTCACGCACAACGCGAATTTGGGCGTTTCTTGTAACCTTACCTGAAAGCACATAACTGCCTGCAACGGTACCTGCACTTGAAAGCTTGAACACGCTGCGCACCTCAATTCTGCCCAGAGCAACCTCACGGTATTTGGGAGCCAGCATACCCTTGATAGCGCTTTCAATTTCTTCAATGCAGTCGTAAATAATGCGGTACATTCTCATATCAACGCCGTCACGCTCTGCGATTTCCGCCGCAACGGGGTCGGGACGGACATTGAATCCCACAATAATGGCATTAGAGGCGTTTGCAAGCATAATATCGGATTCGCTTACTGCACCTACGCCGCCGTGGATAACCTTAACCTGAACCTCCTCGTTGGAGAGCTTTTCAAGGTTTTGCTTAACGGCTTCAACGGAGCCCTGAACATCTGCCTTGACGATAATGTTAAGTGTTTTGATTTTACCTGCGTTGATTGAGGAGAACAGGTTGTCAAGAGTAACCTTCTGGAACTGGCTGAACTGCTCCTCCTTAGCCTCCTGCTTTCTCTGCTCAACAAGTTCTCGGGCAAGACGCTCGTCGGATACGGCATTGAAAACATCGCCCGACTGTGGAACCTCGTCAAGTCCCATAATTTCAACGGGAACGGAAGGACCTGCTTCGTTGATCTTTTTGTGCTTGTCGTCAACCATAACACGGACTCTGCCCACTGCGGAGCCTGCAACTACAATATCGCCTGTGCGGAGTGTACCGTTCTGAACAAGAAGCGTTGCTATGGGGCCTTTGCCCTTATCAAGACGGGCTTCAATAACGATACCCTTTGCCTGCCTGTTGGGGTTGGCTTTAAGCTCTCTCATTTCAGCGGTAAGCAAAACATTTTCAAGAAGCTTATCTATGTTCATATGAGTTTTTGCCGAAACGGGAACGCAGATAATATCGCCGCCCCATTCCTCGGGAACAAGCTCATGCTCCGTTAACTGCTGCATAATTTTGTCAACGGTTACACCGGGTTTATCCATTTTGTTGATTGCTACGATTATATCAACATTTGCGGCCTTTGCGTGGTTAATAGCCTCAATCGTCTGGGGCATAATACCGTCGTCGGCGGCAACAACAAGAATTGCAACATCGGTTGCCTGTGCGCCTCTTGCTCGCATTGATGTAAATGCGGCGTGGCCGGGAGTGTCAAGGAAGGTGATATACTGACCGTTAAGATTTACTCTGTAAGCGCCGATATGCTGTGTAATTCCGCCTGCCTCGGTCTCGGTAACGCTTGTGTTTCTGATAGCGTCAAGAAGCGAGGTTTTACCGTGGTCAACGTGTCCCATAACAACAACAACGGGGTCACGGGGAACAAGGTCTGCCTCGTCGTCCTCCGAATCGTCAATGATTCTTTCCTCAATGGTAACAACAACCTCACGGTTAACCTTTGCGCCAAGCTCTGTTGCCACAATTTCTGCCGTGTCATAGTCGATTACCTCGTTAACAGTAACCATCATGCCCAAAGCAAAGAGCTTTTTAATAACCTCTGCGGCTGTCATTTTAAGGCGGGAAGCAAGCTCGCCTACGGTGATTTCGTCACCTACGGTGATAACCGGCGGCTTTTTGGCACGCTCTGCCGCAATTCTTTTAAGTCTTTCGGCTTCGGTTTCTCTCTTGCCGCTGCGCATACCCTGTTTTCTGTATTGCTGGCTCTTTTGCTTTAACTTTTGCTTTTTAACCATATTGTCCTGATTGTGTGCGCTTGCAGGAGCAATATTTTCGTATTTTTCGTTATATTTTTCTGCGTCAAAGGAGTTGGCTCTTGTGTCAACATGGCGCATTTCGCCCTTAGTGCGTGCTTGCATGGGCTTATCGGCCTTTTCTTTTTTCTTTTGCTCTGCGGCAGTATTCTGCTTTGCAGGCTCACTTTTTGCGACATTCTTTTTGCTGTCGGCAGCAGGCGATTTAGCCTTAGTCTCTTTTTCCTTTTTCGGCTCTGCTTTCGGCTTTTCCTTGGGAACTGCGTTGAAATAGTCGTCAAAGCTTTCAACCGAATGGTCCTTTGTGATTAAATCGAATATATAATCAAGCTCTTTTTCCTCCAAAGCGGTTTGGGATTTCTTTTCCCCCTCAAACTGCTTTGAAAGCTTTTCTATAACATACTTGCTGGGAATATCAAAATCCTTGGCAAGCTCATGTACCTTATATTTTTTCGTCATACTCATTACCTCCCGTTAAATAACCGTAAAGTCTGTCTGCAAGATTGCGGTCGTCAACTGTAAAAACTCCCGCTCTCATACCCATTGCAAGGGCAGCCTCCTGCATGGTAAATGCGGCGTTTACATACCGCACATTGCGCCCGTTAAAGCTGCACTCGTCGGCAATCTCGTCCTTTAAACGCTGCGAACAGTCACAGCAGGTTACGGCGAGAACCGCTTTGCCCTTTTTTATTGAAGCAACTGCGGCGTCATGCCCCGGGGAAATTTTCCCCGACCTGCGGCAAAGACCGAGAAAGCCTTTGATATTATCATTTATCATTTTGCTTTATCTGCGCCTCCATCTGCCCGTAAACAGCTTCGGGAATTGTCATTTCAAAAGCCCTGTCAATTCTGTGGGACTTTTTGGCTTTAAGGAGACATTCGGCGTTGTTGCAGATATATGCCCCTCTGCCTGATTTTTTCCCTGTAAGGTCAAGGGAAATTTCACCCTCCGGACTTTTTACAATCCTGATAAGCTCGTTTTTCGGCTTTTGCTCATTACAGCCGTTGCATCTTCGCATGGGAATTTTTTTCTGCTTCACACTTTCGTCCCCTTTCATTATATATTATTGAAAATCAACCCTCATAAAATCCGCTTTCCGGCTTTATGTCAATATTCCAACCGGTAAGTCTTGCGGCGAGGCGTGCGTTCTGACCTTTGTTGCCGATGGCAAGCGAAAGCTGATGGTCGGGCACCGTTACCTGACATGTTTTCTTTTCCTCATCGGTAATCTCTACTTTAAGCACATCTGCGGGAGCGAGGGCGGCGCCAATAAACTCAACAGGGTCTTCACTGTATTTAACAATGTCGATTTTTTCACCGCCGAGAATTTCAACGATTTTGTTAACTCTTGCGCCTCTTTGACCGATGCATGCGCCGATGGGGTCAACATTTTCGTCTTTACTGCTGACAGCCATCTTTGTTCTTGCGCCTGCCTCACGGGAAA
>CAMGDG010000116.1 GCA_946041635.1 uncultured Clostridia bacterium | reverse complement strand
ATTGTTGGAGGTTGAAAGTATGTATAATATTCTTATTTGTGATGATGAAAAAGACATAGTAAATGCCCTTGATATTTACCTTAAATCGGAGGGTTATAATACAGTTCTTTCCTACAACGGCAGTGAAGCGCTGGAAAAAGTGAGAACGGAGGATATTCATCTTGTTTTAATGGATATAATGATGCCCGTTACGGACGGTATAACAGCAATGGTAAAAATCCGTGAAATAAGTAATATTCCGGTAATATTGTTAACGGCAAAAAGTGAGGATACCGATAAGGTTCTGGGACTTAATGTTGGCGCAGACGATTATATTACAAAGCCCTTTAACCCTGTTGAGGTTATTGCAAGAGTAAAATCTCAGCTTCGCCGTTATATGATGCTTGGCGGAGGAAATTTTCCTGAAAAAGCCATTGTAATCGGCTCGATCGAGCTGGACGACGCTTCAAAGAAAGTAACGGTTGACGGCGAGAAAATATCTTTTACACCAACAGAATACGAAATTCTACGTTTGCTTATGCAAAACCCCGATAAGGTGTTTTCTCCGAAAGAAATATATCAAAAGGTTTGGAAAGATGACCCTTACGGCGCTGAAAGCACAGTTGCGGTACATATAAGACATCTCCGTGAAAAAATTGAAATCAACCCTGCCGAGCCCCGTTATCTGAAAGTTGTGTGGGGACAGGGCTACAAGATGGAACGAGGTGTCAAGGAATGAAAAAAAGTATAAAAAGCAGTTTTATTTTAAAACTCATTGCCGTGTTACTGTTTGGCGTTACCGTAACTGCCTTTGTTTTTTCAACCCTTTGTATGGGCTTCGGAGTTTTTTCGGGCGTTTTCAAAAATGCCGATAACTGTGAAATCGCAAAGAAAAACATTCTTGAAGACCATTTGAATTCCGTGCTTTGGCGCATATATAATAATATGTACAACACATCTTTGTATCCTGATGTTTCGGGCAATGTTATGTATGAGGTGGCGGATGGATCGGGCAAGGTGCTTTATTCCACTTTAACAGATACACCCGTTCAGCTTGAAAAAACAGAGAAATTTTCCGAAAAGTACAGCTTGGATTATGCTATGCGTAACGGCTTGATATACAATATAGAACTGTTTGACGAAGAATCAAGAAAAATAATCGAGGAAAAACTAAGTGAAACTGAATCGGAAAATTATTATGAAACGGAAGACTCATTAACCGAAACAACGGTGCAGTATGAAGAAGAAAGCGTTGCAAAGCCCTCCGCAGAGGCTGCGAATAACGAAATTTACCTTAGAACCGATTATTCAATAACCGTTAAGCTTACAGAGAAACTCAGCGAGAAGGACAGCTTTTATCTTTTGGCAAAAGCTGCAAATTTTGTGAGTGAAAATAAAACGGGATTTGCAGTTACTATGGCGTTTTCGGCAGTTTTATCCTTGGGACTTTTTATATTCCTTATGTGTGCGTCAGGTCATAAAAGCGGCGTAGAAGGCATCCATATTTCAAGATGGGATAAATTCCCAATTGATATAATTCTGGTGATTGTGGGAACAGCGGTGACCGGTATGCTAAGCGGTTCCGTATGGCTGTTAGATGAAACGCTTTACGATGCTTATCAAAATGTGTCATTTTACGGTGACTTTTATGCATTAGCGCAAATATGTATTGTATTGTGCTTTTTAGCCGTGTATTGTTCAGCTGTTCTGCTTACCCTTGTGTCAATGACCTCTGCGGTACGGCTGAAAACAAAAACATTTATAAAATCGTCGTTTGCTTTTAAGATTATACATGTGACTTTTAAGCTTATTAAAAAAATCTGCAAGTTGATTTTTAATTTCTGTAAAGGCTTGCCGTTAGTTTGGAAAACAGTTGCGGCGGTAACGGCACTGTTCTTTATTGAAATGCTTATGGCAACCGATTGGTTTGCCGTTATTGTATTGCTCAACTTGTTGCTTGCCGTTCTTGCGGTGCTTGTGTCAATTTTGTTGAAAAAAATCCAAATAGGCACAAAGAGCGTTGCCGACGGTAATGTTTACGGAAAAATTGATACATCTCATATGTTCGGTGATATTAAAAGGCATGCCGAAAATATCAACCGTATTAACGACGGTATTGCCGCCGCCGTGCAGGAGCAAATGAAAAGCGAGCGTTTCAAAACTGAGCTTATAACGAATGTTTCCCACGATATTAAAACGCCGCTGACTTCAATCATAAACTATGTTGACCTGCTTGAAAAAGAGGATATAGAGAATAATAATGCAAAAGAATATATTGAGGTTATTTCACGCCAGTCTGCAAGGCTTAAAAAGTTAATTGTTGATTTGATTGAGGCTTCAAAGGCTTCAACCGGTAATACTGCGGTTGATTTTTCAGAATTCGAAATCGGAATACTTCTTTCTCAGGCAATGGGCGAATATAGTGAACGCTTTAATAATGCTAATTTAGAGCTCGTTCTCAACAAGCCGGAAGAACCAATCACAGTAGTTGCGGATAGCCGCCTGATGTGGAGGGTATTTGATAATGTATTGAACAATATTTCAAAATATGCACAGCCCCATACAAGAGTGTATATTGATGCGGTAAAAAAAGGAAAGACGGCTGAAATCTTTTTCAAAAACATTTCAAAAGAACAGCTTAACATTTCGGGAGATGAGCTGATGGAACGCTTTGTGCGAGGCGACAGTTCAAGAAATACGGAAGGCAGCGGTCTCGGACTTTCAATCGCCAAAAGTCTTGCTGAGCTCCAAAAGGGCAGCTTTGAAATTGATATAGACGGCGATTTGTTTAAAGTAACGCTCACTTTGCCCCTTGCACAGTAAAATTTATCCCTAAAACAAAAAACAGCACTCAGATGATGAGTGCTGTTTTGCATATTTGACCAATAATTATTGTTGTCCCCAATCGTAATTGCGCAGTTCGCCCGATTCCAAAAGCTTTGGAAAATCCCATTGGCGCAGCGCCTCATATACTCCGATAGCAACGGCGTTTGAAAGATTGAGACTTCTTGCCTCATCTATCATAGGTATGCGCACGCATTTATCGGGATTTTCAAAAAGCAGTTTTTCAGGCAGACCCGCTGTTTCCTTGCCGAAAACAAGATATGTGTTATCAGGATATTTTACATCTGTATGTCTGTGTTGCGCTTTTGTGGAAAAATAGAAAAAATTACCGTCGGGATTTTTCTTAAAAAAGTCCTCTAACGAATCATAATATGTAATATCCAATAAATACCAGTAGTCAAGTCCGGCGCGTTTAAGTTTTTTGTCGTCGGGTGTAAATCCCATTGGACCCACAAGATGCAGTCTTGCTCCCGTTGCGGCGCAGGTTCGGGCAACATTTCCCGTGTTTTGCGGTATTTCAGGCTCTACCATAACAATATCTGTCTCTTATACACATCTCCGAGCCCACGAGACAAGAGGCAA
>CAMGDG010000115.1 GCA_946041635.1 uncultured Clostridia bacterium | reverse complement strand
GCTTTCTGCGTTCTTTATAAGGGCGACCTGACAGTCAAGCTTATCAAGACCGAGGAAATTGTAAAGAGTCATACCTTTCCCCGCTGTAATATGGTCCAAAACAATACCGTCTTTAATTTGACCGATAATCATATTATTCCACCCCCAAAAGCATCATAATTAAAGCCATTCTTATGAATTTTCCGTTTTTCACCTGTTTAAAATAGCAGGCTCTCTTATCCTTATCGACTGCAACAGAAATTTCATTAACTCTTGGCAGCGGGTGCATTATAGATAAATCGTCTTTTGCATCTATAAGTTTTTCCGGTGTCAGCACATAACTGTCTTTTAGTCTTATATAATCCTGTTCATTGAAAAATCTTTCACGCTGGACACGGGTCATATATAAAATATCAAGGTCAGGCATAACGCTTTCAAGGGAATTTGTTTCGTAATACTCAATGTTATTTTTTTCGAGAACGGTTTGCTTAATATAATCGGGTACTTTTAACTCATCGGGGGAAATCAAAATCATTTTGATATTTTTATATCTCGACATAGCGCCAATGAGGGAGTGAACCGTTCTGCCGAATTTCAAATCACCGCAAAAGCCGATTGTAAGATTATCAAATCTCCCCTTTTCACGCTTAATGGTAAGCAAATCCGTCAAGGTCTGTGTGGGATGATTATGACCTCCGTCTCCTGCATTTATTATGGGTATATCCGTGCTCATTGAAGCAACCATGGGAGCGCCCTCCTTGGGATGACGCATCGCAATAATATCGGCATAATAACCCACGGTGCGAACTGTATCCGACACGCTCTCACCCTTTGCAGATGAAGAACTTTGAGCCTCTGAAAACCCAAGCACGTTACCGCCCAAATCATACATTGCGGCTTCAAAACTGAGTCTTGTGCGGGTTGAGGGCTCAAAAAACAGTGTTGCAAGCTTTTTACCCTTGCATTTCTGCGAATATTTTTGAGGATTATCAATTATGTCATTGGCAGTGTCAATTAAATTGTCAATTTCTTCAACAGAAAGCTCCTGAATGTCTATAAGACTTCTCATATTTTACGCTCCGATCCAGCTCTCATCGCCGGGATTATTTCTGAAAGCAATAAGCTTTTTAATGTCTTCCTCTTTAATATAACCTATCTCTGCGGCAACCTGAGCGATTGTGTCAAAGTCGGTAAGGCTGATATTTTTCACATTTGCAGCCGAAAGTCGGTCAAGACCTTTTTGCATACCGTATGTAAAAATACTTGCGATTCCCAAAACTTCGGCTCCTGCCTCACGGAGTGCGTCAACCACTTCAATTACACTGCCGCCTGTTGATATAAGGTCTTCGACAACAACAACCTTCTGACCTTTTTCAAGCTTTCCTTCAATTCTGTTTCCTCTGCCGTGGTCTTTATTGCCCGAACGGACATAACCCATAGGAAGTCCCAAAAGATGGCCTACTATGGCAGCGTGGGCAATTCCTGCCGTGCTTGTACCCATAAGAACTTCAACATCGGGGTAATTATTTTTGATTATTGCGGCAAGTCCGTTTTCAACATCGTTTCTTACATCAGGAGCGGTTAATGTAAGGCGGTTATCGCAATAAACGGGGCTTTTAATACCGCTTGCCCACGTAAAAGGCTCTTCGGGGCGAAGAAAAACAGCGTTAATGGAAAGCAAATCTTTTGCAATAGTTCTTTTCATAAATTATTCTCCTTAATCAACAAATTCTTTTACACAGCGTTTGTAAGCGGCTACGGGGTCATCGGCGGCGGTAATAGGTCTGCCCACAACAATATAGTCAGAGCCGTTCTCTTTTGCTTTTTCGGGCGTCATAACGCGAACCTGGTCGCCGATGTCACCGTCGGCAAAACGGATTCCCGGCGTAACCGTAAGAAAGCCGTCTCCGCATTTTCCGTGAACCTTATCAGCCTCTCTGGGCGAGCATACAACACCGTCAAGACCTGCAAGCTTTGCATTGTGAGCATAATGCATTACAACATCGTCGATATTTTCTTTTATCAGCAAATCACGCTCCATAACCTCTTGGCTCGTTGATGTAAGCTGTGTTACGGCGATGAGCAGAGGTCTAGTGCCGTCGGGGCGTGTCAGTCCTTCAAGAGCCGCTTCCATCATAGGAATTGCACCGCCTGCATGAAGGTTTGTCATATCAACATCAAGATTTGAAAGTACAGCCATTGATTTTTTTACGGTGTTTGGAATATCGTGAAGCTTTAAGTCAAGAAAGATTTTATGCCCTCTTGCTTTAATTTCTTTAACGATAGACGGTCCCTCGGCATAATAAAGCTCCATTCCTATCTTTACAAAGGGCTTAACATCGGTGAATTTGTCAAGAAACGCCATAACATCCGCCTTGCTTGAAAAATCACAAGCAATAATAACATCCTTACCCATCAGTGTGCTCCTCCTATTATTTCATTTATATCTTTAATATTTAATTTGTCCATTTCCTTTGGCAACTCTTCAATAATTTCTTTGCAGGCAAAGGGATTTATTAGATTTGCGGCACCTACCTGTACGGCAGTTGCACCTGCCATCATCATTTCAATAACATCCTTTGCGCTTGAAATTCCGCCCATACCGATAATGGGAATACTTACGGCTTCATATACCTGATACACCATTCTTACTGCAACGGGAAAAATAGCATCGCCTGAAAAGCCTCCCATTTTATTGGCGATTACAGGCTTTCTGCGTTTTATATCTATTCGCATACCAAGCAATGTGTTTATAAGGCTTATTCCGTCAGCACCGGCTTCCTCGCACGCTTTTGCGATTGACACAATATCGGTAACATTGGGAGAAAGTTTAATTATAACAGGCTTTGTTGTAACCTTTTTTACGGCTTTCACTACTTTACTGACGGCATCGGGAGATGTTCCGAAACTCATCCCACCGTTATGAACATTAGGGCAGGAAACATTAACCTCTATCCATCCCACCTGCTCGCAGTCATTCAGTTTTTCGCATGTATAAGCGTATTCCTCAACGGAAAAACCGCTTACATTTGCCATTACAGGTTTAGAAAATACTTTTTTGAGTTTTGGAAGCTCTTCACTTATTACTTTTTCCACTCCCGGATTTTGAAGCCCGACGGAGTTTATCATACCCGCAGTACATTCCGCAATACGGGGCGTGGGATTTCCGAAACGGGGCTCTTTTGTTGTTCCCTTGAAAGAAAATGTACCGAGAATATTTATATCATACAGCTCTGCAAATTCATAACCGAATCCGAATGTTCCGCTTGCGGGAATTATGGGATTATCAATTTCTATACCGAGAAGATTTATTTTAGTATTTACCATATGATTTCCTCCCTTTCAAGTACGGGACCGTCTTTGCATATACGCTTGTTACCGTATTTTGTCTTACAGGAGCAACCCATACACGCACCGAATCCGCAACCCATTCTTTCCTCAAAGCTGTACTGACC
>CAMGDG010000114.1 GCA_946041635.1 uncultured Clostridia bacterium | reverse complement strand
AATAATCAGCGTGTTTATTTCTTCTGTGCTCGTGTTGATTTTCCCCCATCTTGCAGAGATTAACAGAATCCTCTGGATGCTTATAAAGCTATGTATTTTACCGCTTGTTATGGGGCTCGGATACGAATTTATTAAATTTGCAGGTAAGCATGACAATGTTTTAGTAAAAATTCTTTCTTATCCCGGGCTTCTCATGCAGCATATAACAACAAATGAACCCGATGACGATGTTATTGAGGTTGCGATTGAATCAATAAAGGCGGTAATCACAGATAATCCGGAGGACGACAGAATTAAATGACGGCAAATGAATTATACCGCTTTTGTTTAAAGGAACTCTCGTTTACTGACTGCGGCGACTTTGAAGCGAGCTGTATTTTTGAGGATATTCTCAATATATACAAAAATGATTTGATTACGAAGAATCTTCAAGTTACAAATCAGCAGGTTGATTTGGTAAAATCCTTAATTTATCAAAGAAAGAAAGGCAGACCGCTTCAATACATTTTAGGTAAATGGGATTTTTACGACATGTCCTTCTTTGTAGGTGAGGGGGTATTGATACCTCGTCCGGAAACGGAAATGCTTGTGGATTTAGCGCTTGACAGCATTAAAAATATTCAAAACCCCATCATCTTTGACCTTTGCGCAGGCAGCGGCTGTGTCGGATTAACCGTTGCTAAGCACAGACCTGATTCAAAAGTTTATCTGTTTGAAAAAGAGGATAAGGCTTACGAATACCTTGAAAAAAACACCGAAAAATATTCTCTGACCAATGCATATCCCCAAAAATGTGATATTTTCAGTTTTGGTTTTTCTGATTTACCGCAAGCTGATGTTTTGCTTTCCAATCCTCCGTATATAAAGACAGAAGAAATTCCAAGTCTGCAACGAGAGGTTTTGAACGAACCTGTTTCAGCGCTTGACGGCGGCAGTGACGGTCTTGATTTTTACAGATGTATATATAGTAAATGGTTGAAAGCCGTTGCTGCGGGCGGATTTTTGGCATTTGAATGCGGCGATGGTCAAGGGCAGGAAATATGTAACATTTTTAAGCCAAAAACAGTGAGTCAAAAAATTATTTTTGATTTTAATAATATTGACAGAATAGTTACTTTTAGAATATAATATTCAGATACGAAAGGACTAAGTTATGCTCTTAAATTTATTTAGAAGCGGATTTGACCCGCTGGAACTTATAATTGATTTGTTTGCAATGGCATTTGTTGTTTTCTGCACAATGCCTGTTCACGAATATGCTCATGCACTTATTGCAACAAAGCTTGGCGACCAAACTCCGCGCCTTTCAGGCAGACTTACCTTGAACCCAATGGCTCACATTTCGCCCTTGGGTGCCGCTATGATTTTTTTGGTTGGTTTCGGCTACGCTAAGCCCGTAAGCGTAAATCCGAGGAATTTTAAAGACCCTAAAAAAGGAATGGCTTTAACTGCAATAGCAGGTCCCGTATCCAATTTGATTATGGCATTTATTTTCCTTTTGCTTGCGCAGATTGTGGATTTGGCGTCGAACGGTCAAACGGTCTTCTTTCAAAAAGACGGCGCAATTTTTGCTCCTCAAAGCTTAAATATACCTTTTGCTGTTTGTATGTTTTTGTATTATGCAGGCGTTATTAACATTAACCTTGCGGTGTTTAATCTTCTTCCGATTCCGCCTTTGGACGGCTCACGGATTCTTCAATTACTCATACCCGCAAAATACTATTACCGTGTAATGCAATATGAAAGATATATTATTTTAGCGGTTTTCTTTTTACTGTTCACAGGGATTCTCTCTTATCCCATTTCCTTTATTTCTAATTTGATTTTAGATTTATTTATGTTTTTTGAAAAATTTTGAGTGATGATATGGAAAAAATATCCTATAAGTTAGAGGTATTTGAGGGGCCTATGGATTTGCTCCTGCACCTCATTTCAAAGCATAAACTGAATATTTACGATATTCCTATTGTTACCCTTGTGGAGCAGTATATTGATTATGTAAGGCGTATGCAGGAGGAAGATTTGTATGTAGCCTCCGATTTCCTTGAAATGGCGGCACGCCTTGTGTATTTAAAATCTGTTTCGCTTTTACCTGTTTACACAGAGGCGCAGGAGCTTAAAGAGGAGCTTCAGGGCGAGCTGATTGAGTACCGTGATATGAAACTTATGGCTGAAAAGCTTTCCGAAAATACCGATGGTTTCAATTCTTTCGTCCGTGAGCAGGAAAAAATTGATATTGACCAGACTTATAAAAGGCTTCACGACCCGCAGGAATTATTTGCGGCCTATGTTTCCGCCGCAGGCAGAAAGATGCGTCAAATGCCGCCTCCCATTGAGGCTTTTCGTGAAATTGTCGTTAAAAAAGTTGTGTCCGTAGGTTCAAGAATTTCAAAAATATTCTCTAAATTCTCAAAAAGAGGTACTAAAACTAAATTCAACACTCTTTTTGATGATGCGCAGTCCCGTTCGGAAATTGTTGCAACCTTTTTAGCCTTGCTCGAGCTGACAAAATCAAAAAAACTGAAAGTATTAGGCGACGGTGACGAAACACAGATAGAATTATTGGATGAAAGCTATTCTGAAATCAGTGAGGAATGGAATTGATGAAAGCAAGTAAACTTGAAGCGGCGACAGAAGCTATATTGTTTGCCGCAGGCGAACCGGTGGAGCTTGAAAGAATTGCACAGGCTCTTGAAATTGAAAATGAAATATGTGAACAGGTGCTTTATAATCTGTCGGCAAAGCTCGATGAACAAAAAAGCGGTATTTGCCTTTTGAAGCTTGGAACGAGGTATCAGCTTTCGTCAAGAACTGAATTTGCAGAGGTTATAAGAACAGTTTTGGAATTGAGAAAGAATACTCCTCTGTCACAAGCGGCTTTTGAGGTGCTTGCCGTAATTGCATATAACCAGCCTGTTACAAAATCCTTTGTTGAACAGGTAAGGGGAGTTGATTGTTCCGGTGTTATATCAACTTTGTGTCAAAAAAAGCTGATTGAGGAAAAAGGCCGACTTGATTTACCCGGCAGACCTCTTGTTTACGGTACTACTCCTGATTTTTTACGGTGTTTTTCAATATCATCTCTTGATGAATTGCCGGCGGTTCCTCAAAACGACATTGTTGAAGAATCTTCCGACGGTGACACGGCTTCCGACGAAGTATAAAATATTATGAAAATCTTTTGCAAGGGGGTGCTCTTTTGACGGCTTTATACATAATTCTCGGTATTATTGCTTTTTTCGTTTTAATTCTGTCTGTTCGTATTACATTACACGGCGAGTATTTTGATGAATTTAAGCTTGATGTTTCATGGCTCTTTTTGAAATTCAATATCTTCCCTCTGAAAAAGAAGGATAAGCCGAAAAAAGAAAAAGCTCCCAAGAAAAAGAAAGAAGAAGCGCCGCCGAAAGAAGAACCGCAGACAGAAACTGAAAAAAAAGAGAATATCTTTGTTAAGTTCTATAAAAATCAAGGTTTTGACGGTGTTGTAAAGCTGATAAATAATGCCGCTTATTCTCTGGCAAGAATGTTGAATTCCTTTAAAAA
>CAMGDG010000113.1 GCA_946041635.1 uncultured Clostridia bacterium | reverse complement strand
AATATTTCAACGATTCTGCCGCCGCAGTTTTTGATTAACTCGTCGGCTGTTCCGTTATTTTTTAATGTTTTGGAGCAGACAAGCACTCCCCTTTTAAGCCCCAAACCGTCTATAATTCGGGGCAGTTGATTTGCCTTATCCGTTCCGAAATAAATTTTTACAGGCATTGAAAATTCCCAGCTCATAATTGCACTTCCTTTTTTCCTTGAATTATATTTCTTTTTTCCATTTCACGGTTGATTGTATTAAGCACCGTCTTTTTATCGGCACTCCAAAGAGGCTCAACAAGATATTTCTTCGGTGCGTCCCCCGTCAGACGGTGAATTACGACATTTTGCGGTATTCTTTCAATACATTCGAAAAGAATATCCATATATTCCTCTATTGATAAGGGCTTTACAAGTCCTTTTTTATAGTCCTCGTATAAATCGGTATCTTTAAGAATATGCAAAAGCTGGAGCTTTATCCCGTCCGTACCGGAATTAACGGCAAAATCAACGGTGTTTAACACATCTGCTTTTGTTTCATCAGGCAAGCCAATAATAATATGGGTAATTACGGTTATTCCCCGTTTTTTAAGCTCTTTTACCGCATTTTCATACACGGAATTCATGTAACAGCGGCGGATATACTTCGCTGTTTTTTCGTTGGCGGTTTGAAGCCCCAATTCCACCCAAACAGGCTTATATTTATTAAGGCGTTCAAGCATATCGAGTATTTCCGGCGGCAGGCAATCAGGGCGAGTTCCTATTGAAATCCCGACAATTTCAGGCTTTTCCATCGCCTTATTAAAGGACTTTTCGAGAAAATCCGTTGGCGCATATGTATTTGTATAACTTTGAAAATAAGCGATAAATTTGCGAGCGTCCGTTTTATTCTGTATTCGTTTTTTGGCGTTTTCAATTTGCTTTTCTGTATTTTCTCCGCTCTCTGCGAAATGAGAAGAGCCGTTATGGCAAAAAATACAGCCTCTTGTATCCAAAGTGCCGTCACGGTTAGGGCAAGAAAGCCCCAAATCAAGAGAAAGCTTATACACTTTTTCGCCGAAAGTGTTTTTCAAATACTCATTTAAAGAATAATATCTTCCCTGCATTTTATCACCGATTAAAAAAGCCTTGCATAGATTATATTGCAAACCGAATAAAAAATCAACAAAAGTATTTTTGTGAAAAATAAATGAAAGCATTATATAATTTTATATTTTAACATATGCAAATATCCAAATTGAAAAAAACTTGAAAATTTTTCTTGACTAACGCTTTTTCAGGGTGTAAAATTCTCACATAACAGCAAGGGCGCTGTGGACTTTTAAAGGTTCACAGCGCTTTTTCGTTTTTTTGCTGTTACATTTTACCACAAAGGCGTGGGTTGGATTTGCCGACCTGCGCTCTATTTTTTTCAGGAGGAATGATTTATGGAAGAATTGATGGCCAACATTTACGGCTCAACAGGCGTCTGGTTTTTAATGGGCGCCGCGCTGGTGTTCTTTATGCAGGCGGGCTTTGCTATGGTGGAGGCAGGCTTCACAAGGGCAAAGAACGCAGGTAACATTATTATGAAAAACCTTATGGACTTTTGCATAGGTACTGTGGTTTTTGTGTTTTTGGGCGGCGGTCTTCTTCTCGGTGAGGACGCTCTCGGCGGTTTTCTCGGACTCCCCACAATCGGACTCTTTACTGATTTTGAAACATACGATTGGTTCAATTTCGTATTCAACCTTGTTTTCTGTGCCACGGCGGCGACAATCGTTTCGGGTGCCATGGCGGAAAGAACAAAGTTTTCGGCATACTGCATTTACAGCGGTGTTATCAGCGCCGTGATTTATCCCATTGAGGCTCACTGGGTATGGGGCGGCGGCTGGCTCACAAGACTCGGTGCAACGCTTTTCGGTGAAGGTTCACCTGAATTTGTTGACTTTGCAGGCTCCTGCCTCATTCATATGGTAGGCGGTATTTCGGCACTTATCGGTGCAATTATTTTAGGGCCCAGAATCGGAAAATACACAAAGAAAAAGGACGGCACAATAAAGGTTAACGCCATTCCCGGTCACTCCATTACCCTCGGTGCGTTAGGTTGCTTTATTCTGTGGTTCGGCTGGTACGGCTTTAACGGTGCGGCGGCTTCCGACGGACTTCAGCTCTCACAGATTTTTGCCACAACAACAATCGCCGCCGGTGTTGCAACCTGTGTTACAATGGCATTTACATGGATTAAAAACGGTAAGCCCGATGTTTCCATGACGCTGAACGGTTCTCTTGCAGGTCTTGTAGGTATTACCGCAGGCTGTGCAAATCTCGATGCGGTGGGTGCTATCGTTGTTGGTATTGTTTCGGGTATTCTTGTTGTAGTTGTTGTTGAGCTTCTCGATATGAAGCTTCACATTGATGACCCTGTGGGCGCCGTTGCAGTTCACTGTGCAAACGGTATCTGGGGTACAATCGCTGTGGGTTTGCTTGACAGAAACGACGGTCTTTTCTATTCGGGAGATTTCAAGCTTCTCTTAATTCAGTTAATCGGTGTTCTTGCAGTTGCCGCATGGACGATTGTTACAATGACTGTCGTTTTCCTTGCAATTAAGAAATTCCACGGTTTGCGTGTTACTCCCGCAGAGGAAATCGGCGGACTTGATTCTTATGAGCACGGCCTTGAAAGCGCATACGGCGGATTCAGTATTGACGAAATTCACTCATCATATTCGGAGCCAGCGGTTACAGGCGATGTTCCCGAATCAAAGGCAGTTCCCGTTGAGCTTGTTACCGATAAGCCCGTTGCAAGCGATGTCAAGATGACAAAGGTTGAAATTCTTTGCAACGAATCAAAGTTTGAAGCACTTAAAAACGCAATGAACGAAATCGGCGTTTCGGGTATGACTGTTACGAAAGTTCTCGGCTGCGGTATTCAAAAAGGTCAGGACAGATATTACAGAGGCGTTAAGATTGAAAGTATGGACCTGCGCCCGAAGGTACAGGTTGAAATTGTTGTGGCAAAGGTACCTGTCCGTCAGGTTATAGACACCGCAAAGAAGGTTCTTTATACAGGCAACATCGGCGACGGCAAGATTTTCGTCTATGATGTTGAGAATGTTGTCAAGGTCCGCACAGGTGAAGAGGGCTATGACGCATTACAGGGACACGACCAATTCTGATTTGTCCCATTATTAAATTAGGTTTTTGCTACCTGCAAAAATACACACTACACACAGACAAAGGGCTTGCAGAGATTATCTCTGCGGGCTCTTTGTCTTTTGACCGATTTCAGTACCGATTTGATGTAATCAGTCAAATTCAGTCATTATATTCCCCGAATAAGCGCAAAAATTACCAAATCAATATATATTCATTTATTACTTTGCACGAAATTGATTATAAGTGATTGAAAATGACTGAAATGTGTGATAGAATATGATTGAAAACAGAGGAGGGATAAAATGCTCAATCAAGAACGCCACGAAGCGATACTAAAAATACTTAATGAAAAAGGCGCGGTTTCGGTTACAGAGCTTACGGAAACTCTTAATGTTTCGGAATCTACTATTCGCAGAGATTTATTGTTGCTTTCAA
>CAMGDG010000112.1 GCA_946041635.1 uncultured Clostridia bacterium | reverse complement strand
TTCAGATTTCTTTTGAGGGCAATGCAAAAGACGAGATAATGGACAGGCTGAAAGCTCTCGATATAAATACTCTTACACCCATTGAGGCTATGGGTATTCTCTACGAATTGGCAGACAAGGCAAAAAACTGATACATTCAGTCGTAGGGACGATTCACGAATCGCCCGAAAAAATACAGTAATTGTATAAAAGAGGTGACATTGATGGCAAGAATAAATAAACTTCCCGATTATATGGCAGATTTAATTGCGGCAGGCGAGGTAGTGGAGCGCCCTGCGTCCGTTGTCAAGGAGCTTACGGAAAATGCCGTCGATGCAGGCGCCGACGCAATAACCGTAGAAATTCAGCACGGCGGAATTACATATATCCGAGTTACCGATAACGGCTGCGGAATTGTCCGTGACGATGTTAAAACCGCATTTTTAAGCCATGCCACAAGTAAAATCAAAACTGCCGAGGACTTAAATTCAATTATAACCCTCGGATTCAGGGGCGAGGCTCTGCCGTCAATAGCGGCTGTATCAAAGGTTAATATTATTACAAAAACCGCCGATGAGGAGATGGGCACATCTCTCACAATAGAGGGCGGTAAGATAACGGATTTTTCCGAAGCAGGCTGCGCCGTGGGCACAACGCTGATTGTGAGAAGCCTTTTTTACAATACTCCTGCCAGAATGAAGTTTTTGAAAAAAGATGTGAGCGAAGGAAATTTCGTTTCAGCGGTCGTTGAAAAGCTTGCGCTTTCACATCCCGAAATCAGTTTTCGCTTTATCCGTGACGGTAAACAAGTCTTTACAACTAACGGCGACGGAAATCTGCAAAATGTTTGCTTTTCCGCTTTCGGCAAGGATTTTTCAAGCGGACTTATACCTGTAAAATCAAGTATGGGCAATATTTCGGTGAGCGGTCTTATAACAAGCCCTCATAATTGCCGCGGTTCAAGAGGTATGCAGTTTATCTTTGTAAACGGCAGAAGCGTGAAAAATGCAACTGTTACCGCCGCATTTGAAAATGCTTATAAAAACAGCGTTATGGTGGGTAAATTCCCCGGCGGAGTGCTGTTTATCACACTTCCTGCCGAGGCTGTGGATGTAAATGTGCACCCCTCAAAAATCGAGGTGCGTTTTTCTGACGAACGGGGGATTTTTGACGCCGTTTACCATGCCGTTAAATCCGCCCTTAATGAGGATAATACGGTAAAGCAGGCATCTTTGCCCGAAAAGAAAAAAACAGCGGAGGATTTCTTTGTAAAGCCTCACGAAAACTTCACTCAAACTACCGTTAAAGAGAATTTGACATATACTCAAAAGGTGTTGGAGCCTCTTTCAAAAATATCCTTTGTAAGCGATGTCGGGAGCGAATATTCACCCGAAATTGACGATGACCCTTTGAAAATCGAGTTTCCGCCCGTTGTAAAACCGAAACAGACAGAAACGGCAGATATCCCCCATACCGCAGTTCCCGAAACTCCCGAAAACAGCGTCAGGTTTATCGGCGAGATTTACAAAACCTATATTTTAGCAGAAAACAACGGCACTTTTTGCATAATTGATAAGCACGCCGCCCATGAACGGATACTTTTCAACGAGCTTAAACGAAATAAAAGCAACGGCGGAAGTCAAATTCTTCTTTCTCCCGTAACCGTTACTTTAAGTCAGGAGGAATACTCCGCCGTTATAGAAAACCTTGATATGATAAGAGAAACAGGGTTCGATGTTAAGGATTTCGGCGGCGGCACGGTAATTGTCAGAAGCTGCCCCATTGACCTTGACGATTGTGAAATAGTGCCTCTAATCGGCGAAATTGCCGGGTATCTTCTCAAAAACCGCCGTGATATTACAAACGAACATCTTGATTGGATTTATCATAATGTTGCCTGCCGCAGTGCAATAAAAGCAGGGGATACCAACAGCACGCAGGAGCTTTACGAGCTTGCAAAAGCCGTTATAAACGATAATGATGTGCGTTTTTGTCCTCACGGCAGACCCGTTATGATTGAAATTTCAAAATATGAGCTGGAAAAACAGTTCGGCAGGGTATAGCGTTATGAAGAGAATTCCCGTAATTGCAGTTGTGGGACCTACCGCCTCGGGAAAAACCGCCCTTGCAATAGAGATTGCAAAGCGGTATTCGGGCGAGGTGGTTTCCGCCGACTCAATGCAGATATATGAAAAAATGGATATTGCCACTGCCAAGCCCTCTCTTGACGAAATGCAGGGAATACCCCATCATTTGATTGGCTTTCAGCCTATATCCGAAAAATTCAGCGTTGCAGATTATGTAAAACTGGCGTCAGCGGCAATTTCTAAATTATGCGAAAAAGGAAAGCTGCCTGTTGTGGCAGGCGGAACAGGGCTTTATATTGACTCTCTTCTTGAAAACATTAAGTTTTCAAAGGAGAAAAGCAATTCTGAAATCCGCAGTGAGCTTTCGGAAATGTTTGACAGTATGGGAGCACAGTATATGCTCGATATGCTTAGTGAAATTGACAGTCAGGCGGCTGAAAAACTTCACCTTAACGATAAAAGCAGAATAATAAGAGCCTTGGAGGTTTACCGCCTCACAGGCAAAACAATGACGGAGCAAAAGGAGCTGTCAAGGCTTGAAGATACGCCGTATAACACATTGTATATCGGGATAAATTACCGTGACCGCAATGTGCTTTATGACCGCATTAACCGCCGTGTTGACATAATGCTTGAAAGCGGACTTTTGGACGAAGCGGCACAGTTTTATAATACCGATAACACCACAACGGCCTGTCAGGCGATTGGCTACAAGGAACTTTCTCCGTATTTTAAGGGCGAAAAGGAACTTAATGAGTGTGTTGAAAATTTAAAAATGCAAACCCGCCGCTATGCAAAGCGTCAGCTTACATGGTTTCGCAAAAACGAAAAAATCAACTGGATATATCCCGATGATTTCAGCAATTCAAATGAAATGTATGAAAGAGTGTTTAATTTAACAGACGATTTTTATGCCGAGGTGCAAAGATGAATAAAGTAAACAAAAATGCCGTGAAATACATTGTATGCTCTATCTTGGGCGTTTTAATCATTTTGTTTTTCGTTTACCAGATTATTCAAATGAATTCATCACCCTATAAAACGGAGGTCGCTTTTCAAAAAAATGTGCAGACTACGGTAAATACAACGGCTTTTGTGGTCCGTGACGAAGCATATATTACAGCCTCCGACGCCACGGGAACTGTCGTTTCAATCGCGGAAGACGGTAAGCGTGTGGGCAGCGGCGACCCCGTAGCAGTTGTATTTTCAAGCGCCGAAAGTGCGGCGGCTTATGTGAGAATAAACGAGCTTGAAGATGAAATCTCTTATTACAAGCAGTTGAAAAATCGAGTAGGTATCGGAACAAATGCGCCGTCGTCATACAGCAATATGATTGACGATGCGTGTCTTAATTTTATTTCCGCTTCACGGGAGGGAATTGACAGAAACTTCAACGAAGCCTTAAAGGATTTGCGTGATGCCGTAACGGCTCGCCAGTTAGCGGTGGGGGAACAGCTTTCGGTGGATTCAAAGCTTACCGCATTGGAATCGGAGCTTTTGTCACTTCAA
>CAMGDG010000111.1 GCA_946041635.1 uncultured Clostridia bacterium | reverse complement strand
CTTGCAACCTTTGCGAGAATCAATAAATACGGCTTCATTGAAGCTCCGTTCAGAAGAATTGATAAAAAGACAGGCGTAGTGCTTGACGAAGTTGAATATATGACTGCCGATGTTGAGGATAACTACATCGTTGCTCAGGCTAACGAGCCCCTTGATGAAAACGGCAGATTTGTAAATCCCAAGCTTACCGCCCGTTACCGTGACGAGTTCTTGGAGGTTCCCACAACAGAGGCCGACTATATGGACGTTTCGCCCAAGATGGTCGTTTCGGTTGCAACCGCCATGATTCCGTTCCTTGAAAACGACGACGCCAACCGTGCTTTGATGGGTTCAAACATGCAGCGTCAGGCTGTTCCGCTTCTTAAAACGGATTCCCCCATCGTCGGTACAGGTATGGAGTATAAAGCCGCCGTTGACTCAGGTACGGTTGTTCTTGCCAAGCGTGCAGGTAAGGTAACTCAGGTTGACGCAAAGACAATCGGAATTACAACTGCCGATGGTGAGGTTGATACCTATGAGCTTATTAAGTTTATGCGTTCCAACCAGGGTACCTGCATAAATCAGCGTCCCATCGTTTCCCTCGGTCAGGAGATTGAGGCGGGCGAGGTAATCGCAGACGGTCCCGCAACCTCAAACGGTGAAATTTCTCTCGGTAAGAATGCTCTTATCGGATTTATGACATGGGAAGGCTATAACTACGAGGACGCCGTTCTTATAAACGAAAAGCTTGTGAGAGACGATGTTTATACCTCAATCCATATTGAGGAATATGAAATCGAGGCAAGAGATACAAAACTCGGACCGGAAGACATCACAAGAGATATTCCCAATGTGGGTGATGACGCTCTTAAAGACCTTGACGAAAACGGCATTATCCGTGTAGGCGCAGAGGTTCATTCAGGCGATATACTTGTAGGTAAAGTTACTCCCAAGGGTGAAACCGATGTTGCCACAGCAGAGGAGAGAATTCTCCGTGCTATTTTCGGTGAAAAGGCAAAAGAGGTTCGTGATACATCTCTTCGTGTTCCGCACGGTGAATACGGTATCGTTGTTGATGTTGAAGTGTTCACAAGAGAGAACAGCGATGAGTTAAGCCCCGGAGTTAATAAGATTGTCCGTTGCTATATCGCACAGAAGCGTAAGCTTTCAGTGGGCGATAAGATGGCGGGACGCCACGGTAACAAGGGTGTTGTTTCCAGAATTCTTCCTCAGGAGGATATGCCTTTCCTTGACGACGGTACTCCTCTTGATATAGTTCTTAACCCCTTGGGCGTTCCCTCCCGTATGAACATCGGTCAGGTGCTTGAAGTTCATTTGGGCTTTGCTTACAGAAAATTAGGCCAGAAGATTGCAACTCCCGTATTTGACGGCGCACACGAAGTTGATATCCGTGAGGCACTTAAAGAGGCGGGATACCGTGAGGACGGTAAATCAATTCTTACAGACGGCCGTACAGGACAGAAATTCGATAACCCCGTTACAGTCGGCGTTATGTACTATTTGAAGCTTCATCACCTTGTTGATGATAAGATTCACGCAAGAAGCATCGGACCGTACGCTCTCGTAACGCAGCAGCCCTTGGGCGGTAAAGCTCAGTTCGGCGGTCAGCGTTTCGGTGAGATGGAAGTTTGGGCACTTGAAGCATACGGCGCTGCTTATACACTTCAGGAAATCCTTACAGTTAAGTCGGATGACCTTACGGGACGCCGCAAAACTTACGAGGCAATCGTTAAGGGTCTTAACATTCCGAAACCCGGAGTTCCCGAGTCCTTTAAAGTTCTTATCAAGGAGCTTCAGGCATTGGCGCTTGATGTTCGTGTCCTTGATGAAGACGGAGAGGAAATTGATATTAAAAACGGCTTCGATAATGACGATTTTGATTTTGTTCCTCCCGCCGATTCCGATGTTGAGTTTGAAGAAATCAACGACGCAACCTATGAAAACGGCTTTGTTCTTGATAACGAATCCGGTGACGAAATAGATGAGGATGACGATTCCGATTTCTATAATGAAAATTCCGTGCTTGATTTTGAAGACGACGATATGTTGGATGATTCGGACTTTTGATTGACTTAAATTTAAAGGAAGAAGGGCTATAACTAATGGAAAAGAAACCATTTGAAGCAATAAAAATCGGTCTTGCCTCTCCCGACCAGATAAGAGAGTGGTCTTACGGTGAGGTTAAAAAGCCCGAAACTATAAACTACCGTACCCTGAAACCCGAAAAGGACGGACTTTACTGCGAAAGAATTTTCGGACCGCAAAAGGATTTGGAATGTCATTGCGGTAAATATAAGAAAATCCGCTATAAGGGCAAGGTGTGCGAGCGCTGCGGCGTTGAAGTAACAAGAAAAGAAGTCCGCCGTGAGAGAATGGGACACATTGAGCTTGTTTCTCCCGTGTCACACATCTGGTATTTCAAGGGTATTCCCTCAAGAATGGGGCTTATCCTTGATGTATCACCCAGAGATTTGGAAAAAGTTCTCTACTTTGCAAAATATATCGTTATTGATCCCGGCGATACAGAGCTTACAAAGCTTCAGATACTCAATGAAAAAGAGTATCTCGATATGGTGGAGAAATATGACGATGAATTTAAGGCGGGAATGGGCGCCGAGGCAATTAAAGAGCTTCTCTGCGAAATTGATGTTGATGAGCTTTGCAAAAATTTGCGTGAAGAGCTTAAAGACGCAACAGGTCAGAAAAAGACAAGAATTCTTAAACGCCTTGAAGTTGCCGAAGCCTTTAAGCAGTCGGGCAACCGTCCCGAGTGGATGATTCTTGATGTTGTCCCCGTAATTCCCCCCGATATCCGTCCCATGGTACAGCTCGACGGCGGCCGTTTTGCAACATCGGACTTGAACGACCTTTACAGACGCGTTATCAACAGAAACAACCGTCTTAAAAGACTTTTAGAGCTTAATGCTCCCGAAATAATCGTTCGTAACGAAAAGAGAATGCTCCAAGAGGCTGTTGACGCTCTTATCGACAACGGCAGACGAGGCAGACCTGTTACAGGACCTAATAACAGAGCGCTTAAATCTCTTTCCGATATGCTTAAAGGTAAGCAGGGACGCTTCCGTCAGAACCTTCTCGGTAAGCGTGTTGACTATTCAGGCCGTTCCGTTATCGTTGTCGGCCCGGAATTGAAGCTTTATCAGTGCGGTTTGCCTAAGGAAATGGCACTTGAACTCTTCAAGCCCTTCGTAATGAAGAGCCTTGTTGAAACAGGCGTTGCAGGCAATATGAAATCCGCTAAAAAGATGGTAGAGCGTGCAAAAACAGAGGTTTGGGACGCACTTGAAAAGGTTATCAAGGACCATCCCGTAATGCTTAACCGTGCGCCTACTCTTCACCGCCTCGGTATTCAGGCTTTCGAGCCGGTACTCGTTGAGGGCAGAGCAATTAAGCTGCACCCCCTTGTTTGTACCGCATTCAACGCCGACTTCGACGGTGACCAGATGGCTGTTCACGTACCTCTTTCCGCAGAGGCACAGGCAGAAGCAAGACTTCTTATGCTTGCCGCCAACAACCTGTTAAAGCCGTCAGACGGTAAACCCGTTGCAGTTCCCACACAGGATATGATTCTCGGCTCCTACTATCTTACAATGGATAAAGAGGGCGAGCCCGGCTCTCCCCGTGTTGAAAAGGACGAAAAGGGTAACGAGTATCTCGTATAT
>CAMGDG010000110.1 GCA_946041635.1 uncultured Clostridia bacterium | reverse complement strand
CTGTCGGCTTTAATCTTTCAATCGTTATTTTCCTGTTCTTCGCTCTCTGCTGTTTTTTCGGTTTCCTCAGAGGCTTTTACTTTTATCCGCTCTGTTTTCTTTTTCGGCTTAATAACAACATCCTGAGGCTTATTCTTTTCTTCTTCCTCCTGACGGCGCTTATCCGCAATAGCCTTCTTTCTGTAATGCTCTGCGTTTCTCTGCTGATGCTCTTCTTCAAGCTTTGCCGCCAAATCACGGGCGTTTTTAAACTTACCGCCCATTTTAATGAGGAATAAATCCATATCTCGGGGAGAAATTTCAATATATTTTTTCTTTTTGGTTTTTTCCTTTGTCTTTTTATCCTCGGAATAGAAATAATACCCTATCACCAATGTCTTTTTTGAAAGGGCAACATTTTTGATATTCTTTATATCGTCGCCCGGTTTATCGTTAATTTCAAAAATATCGCAATACCGAATTCTTTTTCTTAAAAACGGCCACTGGTAAATAAATAATGTATTTTCTTCAAGGGTATAATAAGTATTAAGCATAAGGGGGAGAAATAACACTGCGTCAATCACAAGCATAAAGATGCCCATGCCGTTTGTCAGATTTTTATAGTATAAAAAATATGACCAAATAAACAAAGCGATTGCAATAAAATTATATAATAAAAATGCTGTAATAATTGCCGGACCTACTGAGCTCCTGAATTTAGGTTTCTTATTCATAAATTTCCTCCGGAGGTAAAGAATGAAAAAATCGCACAAACTGTTTGCCGGAATAATAATCGGCGCCGTAAATGTAATACTGGGTGCCGGCGGCGGTATGCTGACCGTTCCGCTCTACAACAAAATGGGTATGGAGCAAAAAGATTCTCAAATTAACGCAGTTGCAACCATTCTGCCCATTTCCGTTATCAGTACAATTATATATCTAATAAACGGCAATGTCAACTTTTCCGACGCCGGAATTTTTCTTGTTCCCGGTCTTTTAGGGAGCATTGCAGGCACTTTTCTGATTAAAAGAATATCAAACAAAGCGCTTACGGTTGTTTTTTCGCTTTTTATGATATGGGCGGGAGTGAGAATATTTTTTAAATGAGTACGGTCATAGCTGTTATTGCAGGCTTTCTTTCGGGGCTTATCGGTTCTATGGGCTTCGGCGGAGGCGGAGTTTTAATTATATATCTCACTGTTTTTGCAGACACGCCTCAAATCAAGGCACAGGGCATCAATCTGATGTTTTTTATTCCCTGCGCTTTTTTATCAGTAATAATATATACTTTAAAAAAGCAGATAAAATACAGAGAAATTCTGCCTGTGATTATAGGCGGAATATGCGGAGCAATACCGGCAGGCTTTATTCTTCAATATATACAAACACAGTATCTTTCAAAAATCTTTGCTGTATTTTTGATTTCCGCCGGCATATTGTCAATATTAAAAACCAAAAAGGGAAAATAATATTGTCATATACAAATTGTTATGTTAAAATATGGAGTAGATATATTCAATTTGAGAGGTTTATTATGGAATACAAAATGCTGTTTTCTCCGATGAAAATCGGTAATTGTGAAATCAAAAACAGAATAGTTATGCCCCCTATGATGCTGGGCTTCGGTCAGTTTGACGGTACTCCCACGAAAAAGATGGAGGATTATTACGAAGAGCGTGCCAAAGGCGGCGCAGGACTTATAATTACCGAAATCACAAGAGTTGATGATTTTTCGGGCGCTTCTGCTTTTGCACAGCTCGCTTTAAGCCACGATTACCACATAGAGCCGCTCAAAAGAATGGTTGACAAGGTACATAAACATGACTGCAAGATATTCATTCAGCTTCATCACCCCGGCAGGCAGAATTTAGGGCTTATGATGGGCACCGTTCCCCTTTCCAACGCTTGCAGAAAAGTTATGGGCTCGGCTTATGACAAGATGTTTTATAAGATTGCTCCCTTAGGCAAAAAGCTTATGGAAAAGGACATTGTGTTGCCTGCATGGGCTCCCTCAAAGGTTGAAAGAGCGTATTCTGCCGAAAGCCTTAACCGTGAAATGAGCATTAAACAGATTGAAAAAATCATAAGGGAGTTTGCAGACGCCGCCCTCAGGGCTAAAAAAGCAGGTGCGGACGGTGTTGAGCTCCACGCGGCGCACGGATATTTAATTCAACAGTTTTTAAGTCCGTTTACAAACCGCAGAACAGATAAATACGGCGGCAGTCTTGAAAACCGTATGAGATTTTTACTCGAAATTATTTCAGCCATTAGAGAAAAATGCGGAAATGACTATCCTCTTATTGTTCGCCTTTCTGTTGACGAATGTTATGAAATGATTGGTGAAAAAGGCAAAGGCTACACACTCTCAGAGGGCGTAAAAATGGCTGAAATTCTCGAAAAGAACGGTGTGGACGCTATTGATGTATCATGTGCGGGATACGATACTTACAACTACTGGCTTGAACCTGTAACTTTTGAACCCGGTTGGAGAAAATATATGGCAAAAGCCGTTAAAGAGGCTGTTAATGTGCCTGTGCTTGCCGCCAACCTTATAAGGAGTCCCGAACAGGCCGAACAGCAGCTTTGCGACGGTATTCAGGATTTTGTTTCTCTTGGCAGAACCCACATTGCAGACCCCCATTGGGCAGAAAAGGTAAAAAACGGCGATGAAAAGCTTATAAAAAGGTGCATTTGCTGTCTTTACTGTATGGAAAGCATGCAGACCAACGCATACCACGGCTCCCACGCAAACTGCTCCGTTAACCCCGCTTTGGGCAACGAAAAATATGAATTGAAGAAAGACGGAAACGGCAGAAAGGTTGTTATTGTCGGCGCAGGCGTTGCAGGTCTTACAGCGGCGGAAACGCTTGCACGCAGAGGTTTTTGTGTAAAGATTTTTGAAAAGAACAGCGAGGCGGGCGGTCAGATTCTGTTAGCCGAAAAGCCGCCCAAAAAATCAAAAATCCACTGGTGCATTGAGGACCTTCTTGCAAACTGCGAGGCGCTTGGTGTTGAAATACAATACAACACAACTGCCACAAAAGAAATAATTGCGGCTGAGAAGCCCTACGCTGTTTACATTGCAACAGGCGGATGCTCGATTATCCCCCGTTCGATTCCCGGTACTGACGGCGAAAATGTTTGCACAACAACACAAATCCTTGACGGAACCGTAAAGCTTGAAGGCAAAAAGGTTGCTGTTATCGGAAGCGGTATGACAGGACTTGAAACGGCCGAACTCCTCTGTGAGCAAGGCAATAAGGTTGCGGTTGTTGAAATGGCTGATTCGCTCGCCCCCGGAACATGGATGCAGCATCCCGACGACGCTCTGCCCCGTCTTAAAGCGGCAGGGACAAAGTTTTTCACTTCAAGCAAGCTTGTTAAAATAAACAAAGACAGCATTGAGCTTGAAAGCACCAAAAACAAGAGCTTACATATGGAGCCTGTTGACAATGTAGTATTGGCTTTGGGAGTGCGTTCCGTAAACGAGCTTGAAAAAGATGCAAAAAAAGTTTGCGGCAAGGTATTCGTAATAGGCGACGCAGAAAAATGCGGACGAATTGCAAACGCCACCGCCGCCGCTTATAAAGCGAGCATAGCTCTGTAAAAGTTGCGCAAAAGTCGTGTTAAATATTTAACAAAAAAGGACACTTTTCGGTGTCTTTTTTTGCTATTTCTCCAAAAACTGTCTCTTATACACATCTGACGCTGCCGACGAAGGCTTAGGTGT
>CAMGDG010000109.1 GCA_946041635.1 uncultured Clostridia bacterium | reverse complement strand
GGACGAAGGAACGGGTCGTTGCAAGCGTTCTTTTCGTGAGTTTTTGAGTTTGAAACAACTGCCGCAAGTGTGCATTCCGAGCCTGTGCCTGCTGTGGTGGGAACTGCAAAGAACGGGGGGAGCGGACGAAGTATTTTCATAAGTCCGCGCATTTTTTCAACAGGCTTGTTGGGGCGAACTACTCTTGCCGCCGCAATCTTTGCACAGTCCATAGGTGAACCGCCGCCAAATGCGATAATACCCTGACAACCGTTTTGAAGATACATATCTTTTGCTTCTTCAATGTTTTCGATTGTGGGGTTTGGCTGAGTGCCGTCATAAACTACATACTCAACGCCCGCTTTTTCCATTTCCTCATAAAGACCGTTAAGAAGTCCTAATGAAGTAAGGCCTTTGTCTGTTACGATAAGTACCTTTGAAAGTCCCTTTTCTTTAATAAGAGCAGGGAGTTTGCGAATACTGCCGGGCCCCGTGAGCATAAACGGCTCGCCCCATGGCATAAAGCATTCTGCAATAAACATAATTTTCTGGAAAACTCGACAATACGCCTTATAAAGTTGTGTCATAAAATCGTCCCTTTCATTATTCATATTTTATTAACACTATCAAAAATACTGATAGCTTGTTTACTGTCATTATCAATCTGCGCTTTTAATTCCTCATAGGAGTTGAATTTCTTTTCTCCACGCAGAAAATCTGTAAGCTCAACCTTGATTTTGCGGTTATAAAGGTCACCGTCAAAGCCCAGAATACAGGTCTCGCTCAAAACCGTGTCGCCGCCCACCGTGGGGTGACATCCGAAATTTGTGACCGACGGATATATTGTGCCGTCCACAAGAGTTTGCGAGGCATAAACTCCGTGCTTCAAATTTATGAAGTCCGACGGGAAATGCTGATTTATGGTGGGAAAGCCGAAATATTTTTTTCCGATTTTGTTACCCTCAACCACGAGAAAATCGTAAGAAAAATTCCTGCCCAGCATCTCATTTGCACTTTTAATATCGCCTTTTTCAAGAGCGTTTCTTATGCGTGTGGCGCTGATAAGCTCGCCGTTATAGAAAACACCCTCTGTCTTTTTGTAAATTATACCATACTTTTTGCATAAAGTACAAAGAATTTTACTGTTTCCCACTCCGTTTTTTCCGAAACGGAAATTTTCGCCGCTCACAACGGCTCCGCAGTTAAAACGGTTCTTTAAAATGTCCCTTACAAATTCTTCGGGAGTAAGATTTTGAATTTCTGCAAAGCTTATGGGCACGGGAGTTATTCCCATATCCGAAATATACTTTTTTTTGTCCTCGTGCGTAATTAAAAGGGGAGGGGAAAAGCCTTTGATCACCTTTTCGGGATGACAGTCGAAAAAAAGCATTGACGGAATAAAACCGTCCTTTTTAAATTCCTCGGTTTCCTTTAATACTCTAATATGCCCTCTGTGCAAGCCGTCAAATTTGCCCAGAGCCAATGCGATTTTATTCATCGGATACAAGCACCCTCTTTACTGCAAGATCAACCTTTTCTTCTGTTATTTCTCCTATTCCCAAAAGCTTGTTTTCGGGGGAATAAACACGGTATAGCCCTTTTTCGGGTTGGAAATTCAGCCTGTCACAGCTCAAAGAGCCGCCGTTGTGGAAGCGACGAGCCTGTGCGCCGGTCACGGTGATTTTGCCGTATGCTTCCAAAGCCTTTTCAATAGGGATAATCACGCTTTCGGCGTTGTTATCCTCCGCAAGGCGTTCTAATTGTTCAAGCGTTACTGCGTTTTTTACCGAAAAACCGTTTGCCTCGGTGCGGCGAAGCTCCGTAAGACACGCTCCGCATCGAAGCTCTTTGCCTATATCGTCACAGAGAGAACGGATATATGTCCCTGCCGAGCAGGTTACATCCATATTAAACTCTGTGCCGTTGAAATTGTATATTTTCAGGCTCTCAATATTGATTTTTCGGCTCTCACGCTGAATTTTAACGCCCTTGCGAGCCATATCGTAAAGGCGCACACCGTCTTTTTTTAAAGCGGAATACATTGGGGGAGTTTGCAGAATATCACCTGTAAACTTTTCCGCAGCGGACAAAAGCTGTGCTTCGCTGACTCTTACTTCACTTTCGGAAAGCACTTTTCCCGTAATATCCAGCGTGTCCGTTGTAATTCCAAGCCGCACTCCGGCGGTGTAGCTTTTTTTGTGCTCGGGCAAAAGCTCGATAAAGCGGGTACAGCCCGAAAGCATAACAACAAGCAAACCCGTTGCCATAGGGTCAAGAGTACCCGTATGCCCTGCTTTTTTTATGCCCAGAAGATTTGAAGCCTTTTTCACCGCAGAAAAAGATGTCATACCCTGCGGCTTGTCAAGACAAATTATTCCTGTCATTTAAGCTCCGCCTTTATTGTTTCAAGCAAAATCGCCTTTGCATTGTCAAGAGAACAGTTGAATTCACAGCCTGCCGCCCGGCTGTGACCGCCGCCGCCGAGCCGTGCGCAGATTTTTGCCGCGTCATAGGGCTCAACTGTCCGCAGCGATACTTTGTACGAGCCGTCATTGCGTTCACGCAGAGTTGCGCCTATCATAACGCCTTCAATCTTTCTCGGAATAGAGGCAATGCCGTCACATTCGCTTTCGTTTGAACCGCTTTTTCTGAACATTTCCTGAGTTATGGTCATAACGGCGCATCTGCCGCCGAAATGTATTTCCGTAGAGGAAACAGCCATCTGCTCCAATCTCAGATAAGACATTGTTTTGGTTTCAAACATAATGCGGTTTATGGTTATATAATCCGCACCCTTTTCCATCATTTCCGCCGCAATACGGTGTGTGGAAGGCGTTGTGTTTGAGAACATAAAACAGCCTGTGTCCGTTGCAAGTCCCGTATAAATACAGCTCGCAATACCGCTGTCGATTTCAACGCCCATAGAGGTTATCACACCGTAAATTATCTCCGCCGTTGCGGCGCAGTCCTCCAAAAGGAGATTTTCGGCATATTCACGGTTGGACATATGATGGTCAATGCAGATAAAAACATTGTCGCCGTACAGCTTATCAAACTCTTCACCCAAGAGCTTTCTGTCGGCAATATCAACCGCAATTATTTTTTCAAATTCAATATCGCCGCACGCAGCACCCTCCCACAAATACTCATATTTGGGGTGGATTTCATCAATACAGCGTACCGTTGATTTTTTCCCTGCGGCCGCCAAAGCACGGTGCAGTGCAAAGGCACTGCCTAAGGTATCGCCGTCGGGATTTCTGTGCGTAAGTATTAAATAATTATCGCTTTCCGATAAAAGCTCCGCACATCTTTTACAATCTATCCTCGTCATTTTCTTCCCTCGTAGAGAAATTCTCAATTTTTTTAAAGATTTCCATTCCGTGTTCAACGGAATCGTCGGCAATAAATTTAAGCTCGGGAGTTTTGCGCAGGTGAAGCCGATTTCCTACCTCACGGCGGATAAGTCCCGTAGCGCTTTGAAGCCCTTTAACCGCTTCCTTTGCGTCGTCTATACCGCCCATGGAGCTTACATAAACCTTTGCAAAGGATAAATCGGAGCTTACCTCAACACGGACAACTGTGAGGATTTTGTCACGCACTCTGGGGTCTTTGAGAGTACGGATAACAGCGACTGTTTCACGCTTAATATCCTCCGAAACTCTGCCTGTACGATAACCTGCCATATTTACCTCACCTTAATCTCTGTATTCTTCCATAATAAAGGCTTCAAAAATGTCGCCCTCTTTAATATC
>CAMGDG010000108.1 GCA_946041635.1 uncultured Clostridia bacterium | reverse complement strand
TTTGCGGCGGTGCGCTTCGGCAATGTGCTGGGCTCAAACGGAAGCGTTATTCCCATATTTAAAGAGCAGCTTGAACAGGGCGGTCCCATTACCGTAACCCACCCCGATATTACAAGATACTTTATGACTATCCCCGAGGCAAGCCAGCTTGTTGTTCAGGCAGGAGGACTTGCAAAGGGCGGCGAGATTTTTGTTCTTGATATGGGCGAGCCCGTAAAGATTGTTACTCTTGCGGAAAATCTTATCAAGCTTTCAGGCTTTGAGCCGTATAAGGATATTGAAATTCAGTTTACGGGGCTTCGTCCGGGAGAAAAGCTTTATGAGGAGCTTTCAATGGAGGAGGAGCTTGACGGCAGAAAGAAAACGAGTAACGATAAGATTTTCGTTACCGCACCATTACCCATTGACGATATTCAGCTTGAAGAGGATATAAAGGAAATACCTAATTTAAAGCAGGAGGAGGTAAGAAGCTTTTTAAAGCGTCTTGTCCCCAATTATAATGCCAAATAATATTTATACATAAATTGGAGATGTTCACAAATGGAAATCAAAATTGAACTGACAAAAACTCCCAAACAGAAGCCCGATGAAAAACATCTCGGCTTCGGAAGTCACTACACCGACCATATGTTCATAATGAATTATGACGAGGGGCAGGGCTGGCACGATGCAAGAATAGTACCTTATCAGCCCATTACTCTTGAACCCTCCGCACTTGTTTTTCACTATGCGCAGGAGTGCTTTGAGGGTTTAAAGGCTTATCGCTGTCCCGACGGAAGCGTTCAGCTTTTCAGACCTGATAAAAATGCTGAGAGAATGCAGTCCACACATAAAAGACTTTGTATTCCCGAAATTCCTGTTGCGGATTTTGTAGATGCCGTAAAAGCCCTTGTGTCCGTTGAAAAGGATTGGGTTCCCTCAGAACCCGACACAAGTCTTTATATCAGACCTTTCACCATTGCTACCGAGCCGGTGTTGGGCGTTAAGGCGTCGGCACAGTATCAGTTCATTATAATTTGTTCCCCCTCGGGTGCATATTATGCAGAGGGCATGAACCCCGTAAAGATATATGTTGAGGATGAATTTGTCCGTGCAACTCCCGGCGGAACGGGATATATTAAGTGCGGCGGTAACTATGCGGCATCCATAATCGCAAGTGAAAAGGCGCACACTCTCGGCTATTCTCAGGTGCTTTGGCTTGACGGCGTTGAGCGCAAGTATGTTGAGGAAGTGGGCTCAATGAACATTATGTTCAAGATTGACGGCGAAATTTATACAGCCGCAACCGTGGGCACGGTGCTTCCCGGTATCACAAGAATGAGCTGTATCGAGCTTCTCAAAGAGTGGGGCTATAAGGTGAACGAGGGCAAGCTTGCCATTGCCGATGTAATGCAGGCAGGCAGAGACGGAAAGCTCCAGGAGGTTTTCGGAACAGGTACTGCGGCGGTAATAAGCCCCGTAGGCGGACTTATGTACGAGGGCGAAACGGTTGAAATCAACGGTTTCAAAACAGGCGAGCTTACACAGCGCCTTTACGATACTCTTACAGGAATTCAATTCGGTAAATTACCCGACACAATGGGTTGGATTGTTAAGGTTAACTGATTTATACAGGTCGTTACTTCTGTTTTGAAGTGGCGACCTTTTTGCAATCTCTCGGAGGCTTATATAGATGAAAAAGACTTCAAAAAAACAGATTATTATATCAACTGTATGCTCTGTTTCAGTTATTGTACTCGCTGTGAGTATGGTTGTGTTAAACAAGTTTTATAAGACACCAACAGAGGCAGAAAATACAACACTTGAACAGACATCATCAACCATAGAAAAAACAACATCTGTTATTATTGAAACAGAAACAACAGAAACTACTACGGGAAAAAAGACGGAAAAAGCAACAAAGCCACCTGCGGAGCCTGTTACAAAACCATATAAGCCAAAGCCGGGAAAAGCTCCTGTAAAGCCGTCAACTCCCGAAAAATCAGCAAAACTCAGTGTTCCGTTAGTACATCAAAACCCCGATTATCCAACAGGTTGTGAGGCAGCTTCTGCCACAATGCTTTTAAAGTATTACGGATATAATATATCAATTCACGAAATGGTTGCTACCATTCCGAGAGAGGATTTATACGAAGAAAACGGCAGAGTGTACGGACCGAGCATATATGAAAAATTTGTTGGTGACCCAAGACAAACATATACAGATGAGCGACCCGGTTACGGTGCATTTTCACCTGTTATTACAAGCGCATTAAACAGGGCAATTGCACAGAAGGGCGGTTCACATTATGCAAAAAATATAACAGGCTGTTCTTTCAGTACATTGTTGTCAAATCTTGATGCGAGAAAGCCAATGGTTGTTTGGGCAACGGCAAATATGAAAACTCCCACGCTTGTAAACAGTTGGTATATTAAAAACCCGGGGGGAGAAGATATATATTTTGAGTATCCAAGAGGTACTCATGTTATGGTGTTGACAGGATATGACTCAAAATATGTTTATATAGCTGACCCTTATTACGGATATGTAAAATATACACACTCCGCATTTAATGACAAGTGGATTTTGTTAGGAAAACAGGCAATAGTTATTGAAAGCGGAAAACCAATTATTCCTTCCACAACACTTCCGCCTGAAACACAGCCGGAAACATCACTTCCACCCGTTTCGGAAACAACGGAAACTCCCACGGAAGTTGTTACAACGGAGCAAACAGAAACAACTACACTCGCATCTACAACAAAAAGAGAAGACGAATAGTATTTGGTGTTATTTTCTTTTCGCTCTGTCCCAAAGTATTGTTGATTTTTAATACTGTGTTTATCATACAAACAACATCCATTTTGGTATAATTTCGTCAATTCTACTAGGGGCAAAGACGTTAAAAATACAAAATACTGTTTACTTTAGTCTTTGCGGCTTAGCGGAAAGACTAAATCAATGATATTTCAAATAAAAGCTCTGTCCTATTTTGACAAAAATCAACACTCTTTAGGGACAGAGCGTTTCTTTTTAATTTTGTGTTGAAAAATTTTTACAATGTGCTACAATTACCTTATATGGAGGTGTTTTTATGGCAAATTCCAAATCAATACCCCGCGCAAAAACTCCCGACAGCGCAGGCGTTTCGGCAGAGGTAATAGGTCAGTTTTTAAGTGCGGCAGAAAAGCGTCACCTTGAATTTCACAGCCTTATGGTTATAAGGGGCGGCAAGGTAGCGGCGGAATGGTACAATAAGCCTTACGACAAAACATCAAAGCACACTATGTATTCCGTCAGTAAATCCTTTACCGCAACGGCAATCGGCTTTGCGATTGAAGAGGGGATACTGTCCCTTGATACGAAGATTACCGATGTTTTCCCCGATTATCCGCCAAAGCATGACGACAAACGCTTTGAAAAGCTGACGGTGCGCACTTTGCTTACCATGTCAAGCGGAAAACAGCCGAGTATTTTTACGGAAAAGGGTAAAATCGACTGGATTGATGATTTTATAAACTCACCGTGGGTTTTTGAGCCCGGCGAAAAGTTCCTTTATGTTAACGAAAACATTTTTATGCTGTCCGCAATAATTAACAGGGTAACAGGCGTTTCTTTGCGTGAATATCTCACGCCCCGTCTGTTTGAGCCGTTGGGAATAGAAGTTCCATATTGGGATACGGACGCAAACGGCGTTGAGGCAGGCGGTTGGGGACTGTATATCACCACCGAGGATTTGGCGAAGTTTATGCTTTGCTACTCTCAGGGCGGA
>CAMGDG010000107.1 GCA_946041635.1 uncultured Clostridia bacterium | reverse complement strand
TTTATTGACGAGCATAACAACAGTATCATTAAGCTGTGGAATGATTATAAGCAACAAAACAGCAATAAAACCTATTGCTAACAATACCGTTACAATAAGGCTTGCGGGCCTTGAAAGTTTTTGCACGGCTTTATGCTTGCTTTTTTGCGTAAAAGCAAAAACTTTGCGTTCTAAAAGTGACATCGGTATATTTAATATGAAAGCAAGACAAAGCCCGACTGTTACGGGAGCTAATATGCTCAATATTTCCGATATTACAGCCGCAACAACCGATAAATGCTGTGAAGCCGCAAATAAAACAACGGTAAATGTAATTATACCGAGGATAATTTTAACATTTTTACCGGTAAAATTCATCCTTTTCTCTCCACATCAAAAACATTCTGTTAAAAAATTATATATATCTGCCACCGGCAGCGCTCGGCGGTTATTCCCACTCTATTGTAGCAGGAGCCTTGGGACTTAAATCGTAAAGCACTCTGCCAGCTCCGGGAACTTCCGCTAAAATTCTGTCAGTAATCTTTTTAAGCACCGCCCAATCAATTTCGGGTACAGTTGCAGTCATAGCGTCAACAGTATTAACGGCACGGATAATTACCGGCCAGTCAAAAGTGCGCTTGCCGTTTCTTACGCCTGTGGAACGGAAATCGGGAACAACTGTAAAGAACTGCCAAACCTTGCTTGTGAGACCTGCATTGTCAAATTCCTCACGCAAAATCGCATCGGCTTCACGCAAAGTGTGAAGTCTGTCACGGGTGATAGCGCCTGTGCAGCGAACGCCCAGTCCGGGGCCGGGGAAGGGCTGACGGTAAACCATTGAATCGGGAAGACCGAGAGCGGAGCCTACAACACGAACCTCGTCCTTGAAAAGAAGCTTTACGGGCTCAACGAGCTCAAAATTCATTTCTTCGGGAAGTCCGCCAACATTGTGGTGAGCCTTAACTCCGTCGCTTTCCAGAATATCGGGATAAATCGTACCCTGTGCAAGGAAAGAAATGCCCTCCAGCTTGCGAGCCTCCTCATCAAATACCTTGATAAACTCACCGCCGATAATTTTTCTCTTTGTTTCGGGGTCCTCAACGCCTGCAAGCAGGTCAAGAAAACGGTCGGTTGCGTCAATATAAATAAGGTTTGCATCAAGCTGATTGCGGAAAACCTCAATAACCTGCTCGCTTTCGCCTTTTCTCATAAGTCCGTGATTAACATGAACACACACAAGCTGTTTGCCGATAGCCTTTATAAGAAGAGCGGCAACAACCGATGAGTCAACACCGCCCGAAAGGGCTAAAAGAACCTTTTTGTCGCCGACCTGACGGCGGATTTCTTCTACCTGCTCTGCTATAAAAGCGTCGGCAAGCGACTTTGTAGTAATGCGCTCCATATTTTCGGGGCGTACATTGCTTTGCATAACACTACCTCCACACAACACATTTTTAAAATAAATATTGCCATTCTAAACAATAGAGTTATTATATATTATTTGGGACAACATTTCAAGAATTATTCACAATAAAATCTGCAAATATTACATATTTTTTACGAGCGTTGTCATCGGATAAATCCGAAGTTTATGGAGTAATATTCATTTTAACACCAATTTTTGAAAAAGTGTTTGATGTAAAGCGACTTTTAAGGTTTTCATAATTCTTAGTTTTCAGACAGCTTGGTTTATGTATTATTTAAAGGGGGACAAAGGGGCAGGTAATGTCTTTTTCGGACAAAACGCAGAATAGTTTAATAATTATTACGCAATCCAAAATAAAGAGCTGTCTGATTTAAACTTTGAATCGGACAGCTCTTATACTTATGATACAAAATGTAACTGTTTGTTTATAACTCTATTGCGGCTTTTCGAGTGTTGGTTTTTTTGATTTCTTCGTAGATTTTTTCGCTGAATTTCTTTTCTCTGTCGTAGGTATAAAGTCCGTTTTGCTCTTGCTCCACATCGTAAAGCTGTGTATAACAAAATCCCAGCATACGCGCATTGTCGAGTAGGGCGTCGGTTAAGCCTTGGTAGCGTTCAAGCCATTCCTCCTCGGTTGTCACATCGTTGCCGTATCCCCACGATTTATATTGCTTGTCGGACTCCCACTTGATTCCTCCGTATTCGCTCATAAAAACAGGCTCACCGTTGTATTTCTGCCGACCGGGATTGTCCTGCAAAACATGTTCGTAAAGTTCGCCGTCTGTCACAAGACTTTCATAACTTTTACGGAATTCTGCAAATTCGCCCCGATAATCGTGCACATCGTAAATATCGGTTACCACATGGAAATTGCCGCTTGTGTCTATACAAGGCCTTGTACGGTCAAATTCCTTTGTGTATGCATAAACGGTTCTGAGTAACGGGTCATATTGCTTTCTGCCCTTGTAATTCCATGTTTCGTTAAACGGACACCAACCGATAATCGCAGGATGATTGTAATCACGACGCAGCGCTTCACCCCATTCGTGCAGAAAAATATCCACCGACTTGGGATTGGAATAATCAAGCCCCCAGTTGGCATATTCGCCCCATACCATATAGCCCATGCGGTCACAGAAATACAGAAAACGCGGGTCAAAAACCTTTTGATGCAGCCGAGCGCCGTTAAAACCAAGCGCCATGGAAAGCGTAATATCCCGCTTTAATTCTTCGTCATTTTCAGCGGTGTAAATGCCTTTTCTGTAAAAGCCTTGGTCAAGCACGGTCCTTTGAAATACGCTTTTGCCGTTGAGCATAAATTTGAACCCGTCAAGGGCAATATCTCTTAACCCGAAATAGCTGCTAACCTTGTCGTTCCCGAATTTTATTTCTAAATCATAAAGTACGGCATTTCCGAGTTCCCAAGCCTTGATGTCGCTTATGGGAATTTGAACAATAACAAAATCTGACGCTTCTTCTATGCACCTTGTGCCCACATTTTTTTCATCAAGATATGCGTTTATTTCCAGTTTCCCTCTTCCGTATAACTCCAATTCAACGGTTATGTTGCCGTGCTTGAAAGAGGGGGTAAGTTTAAAATTTTTCACATAATCAAAGGGTACATATTCCATATAAACACTCTGCCAAATACCCGTGGTTCTTGTGTACGAGCAGGCATAGGAGTTTTTTCTGTCACTTTGCTTTCCGCCTGCAATCAGGCTGTCTCTTGTGTTGTCTTCGCAAAGAATATAAAGTTCATTTTCTCCGTCAACGGCAAATTCGGTTATGTCAAAGCACATAGGCGTATAGCCGCCCTTATGACTGCCCGCAATTTTTCCGTTTAGTATGACCGTGGTTTTGTAGTCGGCGGCGCCGATATGCAAAAACACCCTGTTGCCGTTCGAGGTGATATGGATACGCTTTTTGTACCAAACACGGTTTAAAAAGCCTGTGTATCCGATTCCCGAAAGCGCACTTTCAATGCAAAACGGCACATTGATTTTGTGTGTGAAAACCGATTGCTTGTAAAACTCCAAAATCTGTTCCTCGGTCAAAAATTTGTAGTTTTTGTCCGCTTTTTTGCTAAATCCAAAGTCCCATTCGCCGTTCAGGCTTTGCCAATTATCTCTTTCAAAAATCGGGTTCGGATGTAAACTGATACTTTTCATTTGCCCACTCCCCAAAAACATTTCTTTGTGTTGATTTTACTATAAACCCGTGCCTATTGCAATATTTTTTACGCTCTTTTACATTTCACACAAACTTTGAATGCGGTGAATAAGGTAAAAGCGTAAGAAATGACACAACCCATATATAAATTGCGTTACAGAATAATTACCAAACTTTCTGTTGTCAAATTGTTGTCACTAAAAAAGAACTCCTAAAATC
>CAMGDG010000106.1 GCA_946041635.1 uncultured Clostridia bacterium | reverse complement strand
GACAGCGCTTCTGCTCATTGTATTCGCAGAGGTGTCCACCGGACACCCGCGCCCCCGCCCTACATTTCGTTATTGTTCCTGCCCACATTTCGACATTATTTTAAAAACGGTTATGGTACATTATAATCAAAATCAACGGTTACCGTCTCTGTATTCCTTGGGTGTTTTCCCTGTAATCTTTTTAAAAATCTTTGTAAAGTAGTTCACATCATAAATTCCGCAGTTCTGGGCAACCGTCTGTATTTGCTGACCTGTTGAGCGCAGCAGAAAAGCCGCCTGCTCAACGCGTTTTTTCGATACATATTCCGTTAATGTCAGCCCCGTCTCTTTTTTGAAAAGCGCTGAAAGATAGCTGGCGTTCACATTGAGAAGCTGTGCCTGTTTCCGCAGGCTCAAATCAGCGGTAAGGTCCGAATCAATAATAGTTATAACCCTTTGAACAAGAGGAGAATAGTTTTTCATTGAACGCCGATTTACAAGGTTGCAGTATTTATCAACCATTTCGTGATGCAGAGAGATTCCCTCACTCAATGTAGTAATCTGTTCAATTTTTTTCGCAAAATCGGTTGAAACGCTGTCAATGTAAATCGGGTGCACACCGCCCTGCTCCACCGCTTTGCGGAGAAGAGTATTCATAATCACGGTGTAGTTTTTCATATTCCTAATAGGGTCGTCAACACGCATTTCAAGAACACGATCGGTGGAATTGCCGATAATCTGCTCCGCCTTGTGGGTAAGCCCCTGGGATACCGCCTGCAAAAGCCTGTTTTCCCCGTCGTAACGGGCTTCCAGCATCTGCATTGCAAGCATGGCGTCGTCAGTTCTTTTTTCAAGGGAACTCACAATTTCGGGAAAATGGTTTTCAGGGACAGTCATATTCATATTTTCAATGCGAAAACTTTCAATTTTACCCCAAAGTATCTCCCCGAGGGAGTTGAAAAGCGAGAGAATTATATCTTTATTTGTATAAACGGGAATGCTCGTATAGTATTTTTCAATCTGTGAGTTAATTTCGGGCGGCAGGGAATGTCTTTCCGCAGCTTGTGTAATCATTTTTTGCGTAAGCTCGGCACCGATGTAAGGCCCCGCAACAAAGGTGGCGTCGGCATCGGGCAAAAGTATAAAAATATAATTGCAATAAAAACTGTCGGTAATTTTATAAATCGTTCTCTCGTTCATGGATTCGTGATGAACGCAGAAAAGACGGTTATATTCCTCCGAAAGCCCCAAAAAATCACGAAAACCTTTGTCGGCTCGCCGAAAAGACTTGTCTCCGAAAGGGATAATACAGGTGTCTATACGGAAATTTTTAAGAATATTCCGAAAAAATTCCAATTCTTTATCGTAATACAAAAAACCGCCCCTTAATAAAGAAAGTGTCATATATATTATCGTACAATTTTTGGAAAAATTCAAGATATAATAAAAATAATACGAAAAAATGCAAAAATAATACTCACAAAAGAGCATTGTAATAGTATAAAATAGGTTTAAAGAAATTAGTGCATTTTCAATAAAGAAAAAATGCATAAAAAAGAAATTTTATGAAAGATGTGGGATTGAAATGAAAGAACAAAAAACAAGACCTTTCGGTATTCGTGACAAGCTGGGCTATATGTTCGGCGATTTCGGTAACGATTTCACTTTCTTGTTGTCTTCAACATTTTTGATGAAGTTTTATACCGATGTTGTCGGTGTAAGCGCAGGTGTGGTGGGTACGATTATGATGATTGCCCGCTTCGTGGATGCCTTTACTGATGTTACCATGGGCAGAATTTGTGATAGAAGTCCATACACAAAGCACGGCAAATTCAAACCTTGGATTCGTCGTATGTGCGGACCTGTTGCAGTTGCTTCCTTTTTAATGTATCAGGGTGCTTTGGCGGGTGCGCCGCAATGGCTGAAAATCGGCTATTTATTTATTACATATATTTTGTGGGGCTCTGTGTTCTATACCTCGATTAACATTCCATACGGCTCCATGGCGTCGGCGATTTCCGCAGACCCGGGTGATCGTCAGTCTCTTTCCACTTTCCGTTCAATGGGCGGTATGCTAGCAGGCGCATTTGTCACAATGGGCGTTCCGATTTTTGCTTACGAAAAAAATGAATCACTCGGTATTGATGTGATGGTCGGTAGCAAATTTACGGTGATTGCAGGCATCTTCTCCGTGTTGGCAGTCGGTTGTTATCTACTCTGCTTCAATTTGACGACTGAGCGTGTGAAATCTGTTGCCGCTCAGGAAACACAGCAAAAGAACAATGTATTTGTTATGCTGAAAAATGCTTTCAAAAACAGAGCGCTTGTTTCCATAATTGTGGCTTCCATTGTGATGTTGCTTGCGCAATTGACCATGCAGGCAATGGCAAACTATGTATATCCCATTACTTACGGCAGTGCAGATTTGATGATTGTTTCCACACTCCTGATGGGAGTCGGTATGGGTATTGCAGCAGGCGTTGCCAAACCCCTTGCACGAAAATTCGGTAAAGCGGAGGTCGCCGTTGCAACCAACTTGTTTGCTGGTATTTTAAATGTTGCTTTGTTCTTTATCCGTCCGGAAAGTGTATATGTATTCATTGCATTCCAGGCGTTGTCTTGGCTCGGCCTCGGCGTGTTTACGATGACCTCATGGGCATTGATTACCGATGTTATTGATTATTCCGAACTCCGCAACGGTATTCGTGAGGACGGATCAGTCTATGCCTTGTACTCTTTCGCAAGAAAGCTCGGTCAGGCGGCGTCCGCAGGGCTTTCGGGCTGGCTGCTTTCAGCAATAGGCTATACATCGCCCGATGCAGTAACATCCCAGATTAAAGACGGAATTTTTAATATTACTACTTTGTTCCCCGGTATCGGCTTAATTGTGCTTGCCCTCGTGTTGTGGTTCTGGTATCCGCTCCACAAAAAGCAGGTTGATGCCAATGTGGAGGCGCTCAAAGCCAAACACGAAAACGCAGAAAAATAAAAACAGCAAAACTGTCGGCGGCAGGTCTGCCGACAGTTTTTTAAAACGATAAGGAGCGAAAACGAATGAGAAAAGTTTTGAATATCAACCGTAAATGGGCATTTCGCAAGGGCGTGTCTGCCGTGCCCGCAGAAGTACCTGCCGATTGGGATTTTGTAAATCTTCCCCATACTTGGAACGCCATTGACGGGCAGGACGGCGGCAACGATTATTACCGCGGCACTTGTATGTATATGAAAACCCTTGACCGTGAAGAAATCCCCGCAGCGGACAGATATTATCTGGAATTGAATGGCGCAAATTCTTCTGCCGATGTGTATGTCAACGGCGAAAAACTTGCCCACCATGACGGCGGCTATTCCACTTTCCGTGTGGAAATTACCGACCAACTGAAAAAAGGCACACAGATTGCCGTGGCGGTAGATAACGCAGAAAATGACCGTGTTTACCCGCAAATGGCGGATTTCACTTTTTACGGCGGATTGTACCGTGATGTAAACCTGATTGCCGTCAGCAACTCCCACTTCGATTTGGCGTATTACGGCGGGCCGGGTATTGCCGTAACGCCTACCGTAAACGGCGACAGCGCCTCGGTGGAAATCGAAACCTATCTGACGGACTGCAAAGCAGGGCAGACCGTGAAATACACCGTGCTTGATAAAGCGGGCAACACGGTTGCCACAGCCGAAACTGCGGCGGACAGCCCGAAGGTCACGGTAGAAATTCCCAAGGTTCACCTTTGGAACGGCAGAAAAGACCCGTATCTTTACACCGCTGTTGCCGAGCTTTGCGAGGGCGATAAGGTGCTTGATAATATCTCTGCCCGTTTCGGTTGCCGCACCTTCAAAATCGACCC
>CAMGDG010000105.1 GCA_946041635.1 uncultured Clostridia bacterium | reverse complement strand
CCCCCAGGGAGATTCGCTGCTGCTTTCGTGCCGCCTGGCGCGGCGGCGGGGCGTGGAGTACGCCGTTCGCTTTCGGGTTCTGTGCGGCGAGCAGGCGCTTGCCGAGCGGGAGATCCCGGTCAGGCTGAAGGAAAAGTGCGGCGAGGCGAGCTGCGAGGTGCGGCTGCCGGGCGAGGAACGACAATGCCTACTATTTTGGTTACTGTGGTTATTGCCGTTGTCTCTGCCGTTGTGTTCGGAGCACTGGGTTTTGTGCTCGGCGGTATTCACCGCAAAAAGGTTGCGGAGGCTGAAATCGGCTCCGCCAACGAAGAAGCGTTAAGAATTGTTAATCAGGCGGTTCAAACTGCCGAAAACAAGAAAAAAGAAGCCATTCTTGAAGCTAAGGACGAAATACACAAGTTAAGAAACGAAGCCGACAGAGAGCTTCGTGAAAGACGGGCAGAGGTTCAAAGGCAGGAAAGACGCCTCATTCAAAAAGAGGAGTCTCTCGACAAAAAAACCGAAAACATTGAGAAAAAAGAAGAGCTTTTAGCTGAAAAAATCAAAGCGGCAGATGACCGTATGGAAGAGGTTGAAAGACTCAAACGCAGTGAGCTTGAAATGCTGGAAAAAGTCAGCGGTTACACTAAGGAGCAGGCAAAGGCTCTGCTTATGGAACAGCTTGACGAATCTCTCACTCACGAAAAGGCTGTTAAAATCCTTGATTACGAACAGCGCACCCGTGACGAGAGCGAGGAGCTTGCCCGTGAGATTATTTCAACGGCTATTCAGCGTTGTGCCGCCGACCATGCCGCCGAGGCAACGGTTTCCGTTGTAAATCTTCCCAACGATGAAATGAAGGGCAGAATTATCGGCAGAGAGGGCAGAAACATCAGAACTCTTGAAACAATTACAGGCGTTGACCTTATTATTGACGATACGCCTGAGGCGATTACCGTTTCAAGCTTTGACCCCGTTCGCCGTGAGGTTGCACGCCTTACTCTTGAAAAGCTTATTCAGGACGGCAGAATTCACCCTGCACGCATTGAGGAAATGTTTGAAAAGTCAAAGCGTGAGGTTGAGCATACAATTAAACAAACAGGTGAAAGAGCCGTTATTGACGCAGGTGTCAACGGCGTTCATCCCGAGCTTGTTAAGCTGCTCGGTAAATTGAGATACCGCACAAGCTACGGTCAGAATGTACTTAACCATTCTTTGGAGGTTTCTTATATCGCAGGGCTTATGGCGGCAGAGCTGGGCGCCGATGTTAAGGCGGCAAAGCGTGCCGGACTTCTCCACGATATAGGTAAGGCTCTTGACCGTGAGTTTGAAGGCTCTCATATTGAGCTTGGCGTTGAGGCCGCTAAAAAATACAAGGAGCACGACAATATTGTTCACGCCATTGCCGCTCACCACGGCGAGATAGAGGCAAAAACAGTTGTTGCTGTTCTTGTTCAGGCCGCCGACGCTATTTCCGCCGCAAGACCGGGCGCAAGGCGTGAAAATGTTCAAAACTACATCAAGCGTCTTGAAAAACTTGAAGAAATCGCAACCTCATTTGAGGGCGTTGAAAAGTCATTTGCAATTCAGGCAGGTAGGGAGATCAGAATTATGGTTAATCCCGACCGTGTTTCCGATGAAAAGATGGTACTTGTTGCAAGGCAGGTTGCTCAAAAAATCGAGGAAGAGCTTGAATATCCCGGTCAGATTAAGGTAAATATTGTAAGAGAGAACCGTGCAATTGATTTTGCAAAGTAATTTTTAAATTTCAATAAGCAAAACTATGCCCCGATGTCAGTAAAGGCTTCGGGGCAAAATAAATAAAAAAGCGGTGTTTCCATGTCACGGAAAATCAATGTGCTTTGTGTGGGCGATGTGGTCGGCACAAGCGGCTGTGAGTTTTTGCGCAGCCGTCTTTCACAGTTTAAAACCGAAAATAAAATAGATGTGTGCATTGTCAACGGCGAAAACAGCGCTGTTGGCAACGGTATGCTGCCCAATTCCTGCGGCCATATCTTCACAAGCGGAGCCGATTTGATTACGGGGGGCAACCACTCCTTAAAACGCCGTGAAATTTTTGAATATCTTGACCGTGCCGATAATGTTATCCGTCCCGCAAATTACGGTGACGGCGTTTGGGGCAAGGGGATGGCGATTATTGATAAGGGCGCTTACAAGGTGGGCGTTATAAATCTTATGGGCAGAGTGTGGCTGGACGGTTTTGCCGACCCGTTTGAAACTGCCGAAAAATGCATAGAAGAGCTTAAAAAAGAAACAAACATTATTTTTGTTGATTTTCACGCCGAGTCCACCTCCGAAAAAAAGGCGTTGGGATATTTTCTTGACGGAAAAGTTACCGCTGTTTTCGGAACCCACACCCATATACAGACCTCCGACGCTCAGATTATGGCGTCGGGCACAGGGTATATTACGGATTTGGGTATGACAGGTCCCGAGGAGTCCGTTTTGGGCGTTAAAAAAGAGATAATCATTGAAAGATTCAGAAAAGGCTTTACCACAATGTTTGAAACGGCGGATACTCCCCCCTTTATGCAGGGCTGTGTGTTCACCGTTGACCGTGACAGCGGAAAAACCGTTGAGGTCAAGGCCATAACGGTGAGGTGACGGTATGAAAAAGTCTGTAAGGCTCATTTCGCTGTTGCTTTGCTTTGTTTTATGCTTTTCCGCCTGCAAAAACGGCGGTCAAAACCCCGAAAATCAGACTACAACCGTTCCTACAAGTGAAAATAACGGGGAAAACGGTGCATCGGCGGGGCAGATAACTTTGCCATATAATTCAGCGGACGGGCTTAATCCCTACTTTGCAAAAAGCTACGAGAATTTGTTTATATGCAAATATTTGTTTAAACCGCTTTATAGCATTGACGGCGGTTACAACGCAAGCCCTGTAATTGCAGAGAGCATTTCGATTAACGGCACATCTGCCGTTGTTACAATAAAAAGCGGAGTTGCTTGCCGCGGTTCTTCCCCCATAACTGCCGCCGATGTGGTTTATTCCTTTAATATGGCGAAAGCCTCATATGCGTACGGCGGATATTTGACAAATGTTATTTCGGCGTCGGTAAAATCCTCTAACACGGTGGAGTTTACCTTGGATTTTGCCGATATTTACACCGCAGGCAAGCTTACCTTCCCTGTTGTGAAAGAGGGAACTGCCGATATTCAGACTGCCGTCCCCACGGGAAGCGGCGATTACTTTTACAGCGAAAAAAGGCTTGTAAGCGTTTCCGACGGTGAAAAAACCGTTGAGCTTTACGAAATCGGCACAAACGAGAGTGCTGAAAGCGTTTTCAAAATAGGTACAACCGATTTTTATTTCAGCGATTTGTCCGACTGCAACTATTCCGCCATTGCAGGCAAAACGGAAAATGTTTTGCTTAACAATTTGGTGTATTTAGGCATAAACAGCACAAACGGTGCGCTGAACAAATACGTTCGCAGTGCCATTGCCGTGAAATTAGACTGTGAGGACATTGCTTTGTCCTCATATCAAGGGCACGCCGCCGCAGTTAAACTGCCTGTAAATCCCGAAAGCACGGTGGCAGGTCAGGTAAAGGCGGTTGAAACCGCAGGTGATAAGGCTCTTGCCGACAGAATTATCGACAACTGCGGATACACAAGGTATTCAGGCAGTGCAAAAACAAACGGCGCATATTCCCTCTCTTTTTCGCTGATTGTGAATAATGATAACCGATACAGGGTTGCGGCGGCTTATGGCATTGCCGACAGTTTAAGGGAATCGGGTATAAATGTGAGAGTCGATTTGCTTTCCTTTGAGGAGTACAGTCAGCGCATTGCGGCGGGAAACTATGAGCTGTATATAGGCGAGATTAAGCTGGACGGTTCTATGGATATTTCCGCATTTTTCAAGGACGGAACGGCGTTCTCTGTGGGCATTGATAAAACGGGACGCTCGGTAACCGATTATTT
>CAMGDG010000104.1 GCA_946041635.1 uncultured Clostridia bacterium | reverse complement strand
TTATCCCTGCGCGTTATCTCAATACCGCCGACCACAAGGAGCTTGCCGCTCATTGCATGGAGGATATTGATAAAGATTTTGTAAATAATGTTAAAGACGGTGATATTATTGTTGCCGGTGTAAATTTCGGCTGCGGCTCTTCCCGCGAGCACGCTCCGATTGCCATTAAGGCGGCAGGTGTTTCCTGTGTTATTGCCAAGACCTTTGCCAGAATTTTTTACAGAAACTCTCTCAATATAGGGCTTCCTATTCTTGAATGCCCCGAGGCCTGCGACGATATCCGTGCAGGAGACGAGGTTGCTGTTGATTTTGACAAGGGTATTATCACAAACATCACAAAGGGAAAAAGTTACAAGGCTCAGCCCTTCCCCGAATTTATACAAAATATTATTTCAAAGGGCGGTTTGCTTGCTTCTTTAAAATAATTTTGAATTTCTTGTCCAAAGGTCGGAACACATCTTTATGAGCGTCATATGATGTATTGAAGGTTCCAATAAACCGCCTTTGGAAAGGAGGAAATTCGGAATGTGTAACTTCTTCGGAAACAACTCATTGTTAATCCTCATTATCATCATAATTCTTCTTTCTGATGGTAATTTCGGATGCGGTTGTGACTGCGATCGCGGCCGTAGAAACGATTGCGATTGCGGCTGTGGCTGCTGCTGATGTGAAAAATAAATGAAATGAAAGCGGGCAGTGGTTTTCACTGTCCGCATTTTTAGGTGGATTTATGGATTTTCATAACATATCAAACGAGCCCGAAAAGGCTCTGCTTATCTGCGCCGATACAGGCGATTTTAACGCCGAAGCTTCCGTTAACGAGCTTTCTCTGTTAGCGGAAAGTGCAGGCGCAAGGGTTGAGGGTACGATTATCCAACGCCGTGACACGCCTGACGGTGCAACATATATCGGCAAAGGCAGACTTTGCGAGGCGGAGCTTTTCTGCCACAATTCCGATATAGATTTGATTATCTGCGACGGTGAGCTGTCCCCCTCCCAGATACGCAACATTGAAAATATAACAAACGTCAGAGTAATTGACCGCACTCAGTTAATACTTGATATTTTCGCCCTGCGTGCAAAAAGCCGCGAGGGCAAATTGCAGGTTGAACTTGCTCAATTTAAATATGCCCTCCCCCGTCTTACGGGCAAGGGCAAGGCTTTATCGAGATTGGGCGGCGGAATAGGCACAAGAGGTCCCGGTGAAAGCAAGCTTGAAAGCGACCGCCGTCATATTATGCGGCGTATAAATATGCTTGAAAATCAACTTGCCGATATTGAAAAAAGGCGTTCGCTCCTGAGGCGGCGCAGAGAGAAAAACGGAGTTACAACCGTTGCCCTTGTGGGATACACCAATGCGGGTAAATCCACTCTTATGAATGCGCTTACTGACGCAGGCGTTCTTGCCGAGGACAAGCTTTTTGCCACACTCGACCCCACGGCAAGAAAACTGAGTCTGTTAAACGGCCAATCGGTTATGCTTATAGACACGGTTGGTTTTGTAAGCCGCCTGCCCCACGATTTGGTAAAGGCGTTTAAATCTACTCTTGAAGAGGCGGCGCAGGCAGATATAATTCTTAATGTATGCGATGCGTCCGACAATATGTGCACGGAGCACATTGAAATTACAACAAATATTTTAAAAGAACTGGGCTGTAACAGCGAAAACATTATTACGGTTATGAACAAATGCGATATGGCTGAAAACGTGTTCCGAATTCTGCCTTTCGGAAAAACAGTTATGATTAGCGCATTAAAGGGAATAAACCTTGATTTGCTTCTTAAAGAGATTGAAAATTGCTGTAAATCAAGTATTGTTGAGCTTAAATTTCTTGTTCCGTTCACTGACGGCTCGGCGGCAAATGAAATAAGAAACAGCGGAAAGGTTACCTCGGAGGATTTTTCACCCGACGGCACTGTGCTTACGGCGATTGTCCCCACTCATATCGCCGACAAATACAAAGAATATGTGATTGAGTGATAAAATAACTGTTGACTTAATGTTACTATGAACTCAAAGGAGTGCTTGATTATGAAAAAAGTTGTTTCTTCCATAATTTCTGCTGTTCTTGTTATTACAATTATGATTTGTTTTGTATTACCCTCTTTTTCGGCAAAAGCGGTAAGCGGAAATAACTGGATGAGCGCCGTTTCAAGCTCCGCTAAGCTTACAGAGATAAATATGCCCGGCACTCATGACAGTTGTACTCAATATGTTAATGCAAGCATTATATCACGCACCCAAACGCTCTCGATTTCTCAACAGCTTCAAATCGGAGTGCGTTATTTTGATATGCGTTTTGAAAAGGTGGAAAACGGATTTATTGCGGTGCACGGCGCGGCAAACTGCAAGGTGGACGGCTCTGTGTTTGCCGATGACCTTACCGCAAGCCAGGTTGTTGCGGACTGTAAAGCATTTTTAGCCGCAAATCCCACCGAAACCGTACTGTTTCAGTTAAAAGAGGACGACGGCGACGCAGGTACTTCGTTTTATTCAAGCTTTTACGATTACTATATAAAGAGCAATCCCGATATTTGGTTTATTGAAAACCGTATTCCAACTCTCGGCGAGGTTCGGGGCAAAATCGTGCTTCTGCGTGCAGTCAGCCTTGATACAAGCCGTTTTGATGACAGTAACAGCGGCATAAATTTCAGCCGGTACCCATATATCGGCGACCAGACGCAGTTTAATTACCAACGCAGAGATATAGAAAAGACGGACGGCACAAAATACGCCTCAATGTATGTTCAGGATTCATACAGATTAGAGGGCGACGCAAAATGGACATGCGTAAGCTCTTTCCTTGACTCTGAATTAAACCCCAACGAGTTTAACATTTGTATGACAAACTGCGCAAGAATTAGTACGCCACAGTTCAACGCGCAGGATATTAACGGCAGGCTGAAACAATACAATTTCCAAAAAGGCAAGTGCTACGGTATAGTTGCAATGGATTTTGTAACGGACGAGCTTTGCAATACGGTTGTGAACACCAATTCGGGAGTAACGGTGAATACTGCCGACAAAACAACTGCCTCAGCACCGCCGTCAACCTCCGCAAGCGGCGAAAATAACCCCTCATCAAAGCCTACAACAACCGTAAAGGTAAATGAGGAAAGCAGTACGGCACCGCAAAGCACACAGGAGAGCGCAAGCAACGAGGAAGTTGAAAAGAATACATCAATATCGGAAACGGTTGAAAGTTCCTCGCAAATCGGCGGTGAAAACAGCACCACGAAAGGGAAAACAAGTAAAGTGCTGATAATTTCCGTTTCTGCCGCCGCCGTTTTGCTCCTTGGCGGAGCCGGAATTGCCGCATATTTCATCATCAAAAAGAGAAAATAGCAAGTTAATACAAAAAATCCGCAGTTCAAATTGAACTGCGGATTTAATTTTACCTTTTTGAGGTATTACGCCATCGGTTTGGAAACATCTATCCATTCCTTAAAGTTTGAAAACTCTTCAAGCTGAGGAATTGTCAACTCAATTGCGCTGTTTGAACTGCCGCAGGCGGGAAATACCGTATTGAATCTCTTTAAAGATTCGTCCAGATACACATCGACGCCGTCCTTTATTCCGAAAGGACAAACACCGCCTATTTGGTGACCTACATACTCTTCCAATTGTTCGGGAGTCATCATTTTTGCTTTCGTATGGAAAACCGCCTTGTATTTGGGGTTGTCCACCTTAACATCCCCTGCCATAAGTATGAGCACAGGCTGTTCGCCCACCATAAAGGACAAAGTTTTTGCAATTCTTGCGCCTTCAACGCCCAGCGCCTGTGCCGCCAATTCAACGGTTGCGCTGGAAACGGAGAATTCAAGTATCTTTTCCTCCATACCGAACTGGCGGAAGTATTCTCTGCCTTTTTCAATAGACATAATTTTTCATTCCTTTATAGATAACGGCGGACAAGGAACACCTCATCCACCGCAAGCGGTCCCCCTTCCCCTCAAGGGGAAGGCAACCCCGCCCTAATTTGTAATTTAAAAATCAGTTGATTTCGGAAAGTTTAACCGGTCTGCCCTCGTTTGCGGATTTTTCGGCGGCAAGGGCAATTTT
>CAMGDG010000103.1 GCA_946041635.1 uncultured Clostridia bacterium | reverse complement strand
TCAGGCGAAAATATGCCGTTTTAAACCATATCGGGTTCGACTCCCCTCACCTTAACCGAAAAGTTTTTCATGAACAGTAATTTGACAAGGAATATTACAAAAGATATAATATATTACAATAAAATGGTCAACAGGAGGTACTTATGGAAAACATTGAAATAATAAAAGAACAGATTTGCGATGTCTGCCACAAAATGTGGCAACTTGGCTGGGTTGCCGCAAATGACGGTAATGTTAGCGTAAAACTTGACGACGGCAGAATAATTGCAACACCAACCGGAATAAGCAAATCATTTATAACACCCGATAAACTCGTTTTGCTTAATGCTGCCGGAGAAATTTTAGAGGCGAATGAGGGTTACAGACCGTCAAGTGAAATTAAAATGCATCTTAAATGTTACGAAAAAAGAGACGATGTAAAAAGTGTTATTCACGCACATCCCCCCGGAGCCACAGGCTTTGCCGTGGCTCATAAGGCTATGGATATGTACAATATGATTGAAGATGTTGCGGTAATAGGCTCTGTTCCGCTCACACCTTACGGTACTCCGTCAACACAGGAAGTTCCCGATGCTATTGAGCCTTATCTTGAAGAACATGATGTTATGCTCCTTGAGAATCACGGAGCTCTTGCTGTGGGTTCAGACATAATAACCGCTTTTTACAGGATGGAAAGTCTTGAGCTTTGGGCTAAAATCACAATAAATGCAGTAATTCTCGGCGGAAGCTTTGATATCAGCAGAGAGAATATTCAAAAACTCATTGACCTTCGCGGATATTACAGAGTTACGGGAAGACACCCGGGATACAAGAAATATAATAAAGATGACAAAATGCTCAATAAAGGAGAATAAGTATGAAAACTGTTCTCGCTTTTGATTTCGGCGCATCAAGCGGCAGAACGATTAAAGCGGTGTATGACGGCGAAAAAATCACTTATGAAGAGATACATAGATTTGAAAATACTCCTGTGGAAATTAACGGTCATATTCACCATAATACAGATATGATAATGAGAGAAATCAATACTGCCATAGAAAAGGCAGGAAAAGTTGATTCTCTTGCATTTGACACATGGGGTGTTGATTATGCCCTGCTTGATAAAAACGATGAAATTATTGAAATGCCTTATCATTATCGTGACGGCAGAACGGAAAATGCACTTGAAAAAGCAGTTGAAATTATGTCTGAAAGCAAATTGTACTCTCTTACGGGTAATCAGATAATGAATATCAACACTTTGTTTCAGCTGATGAATGACAATAATCTGTCTAAAGCAAAAACACTGCTTTTTATGCCGGATTTGTTTACATATCTTTTGTGTGGAAACAAGGTTTGTGAAAGAACAATAGCATCAACCTCGCAAATGCTTAACCCTGAAAACGGCCAATGGAGCGAAGAGGTGCTAAATGCTTTTTCAATAGATAAAAACATATTTCCAAGGCTTTGCAACAGCGGCACTGTAAGCGGAGAATACAAGGGAATTAAAGTTATTTCAGTAGCAGGTCATGATACGCAAAGTGCAGTATCGGCAGTAGTAAATTCAGATGAAAACACTGCGTTTTTATCCTGTGGTACCTGGTCTCTGATCGGATGTGAAACAGACTATCCTGTTTTAAGTGATTTAAGCTTAAAGAATCAGCTTTCTAATGAATTAGGAGCCAATCGCAAAATTAACTTTCTTAAAAACATAAGCGGTTTGTGGCTTATTCAAGAGGTTAGGCGCGATTACAGAAAAAAGGGGTTAGATTATTCCTATGCTGATTTAGAAAAATTTGCACTTGAGAGTCAGCCCTTTAAGTGCTTTGTTGACCCTGACTCGCCGTTACTGTTTTCTCACGGGAATCTGCCTGAAAAAATCGCAGACTACTGCAAAAAGACAAACCAGCAAGCACCTAAAAATGTGGGAGAAACAGTAAGGTGTATTTATGAGAGCCTTGCACTTAAATACAGGTATTCTCTTGAACAGATACAGGAATGCACAAACAGAAAGTTCAGTAAACTTGCTATTATCGGCGGCGGAACTAAGGACGGACTTTTGTGTCAGATGAGTGCGGACTGCCTTAATATTGATGTTACGGCGGGGCCTGTTGAGGCTACTGCTTTAGGCAACATTATTCTCCAGCTTATAGCATTGGGGGAAATCAAAAATGTTGACGAAGGCAGAAAAATCATTAAAAACACAGAAAAGATAAAATGTTTCAAGCCTGCCGGAAACAATAGAATATGGAATGAAGCATACAACAGATTTTTTGAAATTGTTGATAAATTTTAAGGAGGAATTTATTATGAATTATCCAAAGATAGGTATTAGACCTGTTATTGACGGAAGATGGGGAGGCGTTAGAGAAAGCCTTGAAAAACAAACTATGGGAATGGCGCTCAGCGCAAAAGAGTTAATTGAATCAACTCTCTGCTATCCTGATTCAACACCCGTTAAGTGTGTTGTCAGCGAAACTACTATCGGCGGCGGAGCAGAGGCAGGAAAATGTCAGGAGCAGTTTTCAAAAGAGAATGTAGTTGCTACACTTACTGTAACGCCTTGCTGGTGCTACGGCTCTGAAACTTTTGATATGGACCCTAAAACCATTAAGGCTGTTTGGGGATTTAACGGAACTGAAAGACCGGGCGCAGTTTATCTTGCAGCAGTAATGGCTGCTCACGCACAGAAAGGCTTGCCTGCATTTTCAATTTACGGTCACGATGTTCAGGATATGGACGATACCTCTGTTCCTGAGGATGTTAAGGAGAAAATTCTCCGTTTTGCTAAATGTGCCGTTGCTGTCGGCTGGATGAAAAACAAGTCATATGTCAATGTAGGCGGTGTTGCTATGGGTATTGCGGGAAGTTTCTGCGACGCTAATATGTTCCAGAAATATCTCGGTATTCGTTCCGAATGGGTTGATATGACAGAAATCATCAGAAGAATAACTCTTGAAATTTATGACAAGGATGAGTATAACAAGGCATTTGAATGGGTAAAAGAAAACTGCAAAGAGGGCTTTGACTGTAACGCAGGCAAAAATCTGCCTGAAATTATAACTAAATCAAAAGTTGTTCCTGCTGATAAAGACTGGGAATTTATTGTTAAAATGACACTTATCGTTAGAGATATTCTTTACGGTAACAAGAAACTTGATGAAATGGGTTGGCATGAAGAGGCACTTGGTAAAAATGCTATTGCAGGCGGTTTCCAAGGTCAGCGTCAGTGGACAGACTGGTTGCCAAACGCAGACTTTACCGAGGCAATTATGGCAAGCTCCTTTGACTGGAACGGTCCTAAAGCGCCCACTCCTTTTGCCACTGAAAATGACACATTGAACGGTGTTGCCATGATACTCGGCAGTCTTGTTTCAAATACCGCACCTTGTTTTCACGATGTAAGAACATATTGGAGTCCCGAGGCTTGTGAAAGAGTTACAGGTATAAAACCTGAGGGTGTTGCGGAAAAAGGATTTATTCACCTTATTAATTCAGGTGCAACGGCGCTCGACGGATGTGGCGCAAGCGTTGACGAGAAAGGCTCTAACTGTATGAAATCTTACTGGAAAATGACAGACACGGACATTAAAGCCTGCCTTGATGCAACTGATTGGTGCAGAGCCAACTACGAATATTTCCGTGGCGGCGGATTTTCAAGCCATTTCAGATGCAGAGCTGAAATGCCTGTCACAATGCTCAGAGTTAATATTATTGACGGTATAGGACCTGTTTTACAACTTGCAGAAGGATACACTGTTAATCTTCCTGACGAGATTCACAACACCATTGATGTGAGAACAGACAGAACTTGGCCCACAACATGGTTTGCTCCCAAGCTTACGGGAAAAGGTGCGTTCAAAGATGTTTACAGCGTAATGGCAAATTGGGGCGCAAATCACGGTGTGACAGTTTACGGTCATGTGGGCGCTGAACTTATCACTCTTGCATCTATGCTTCGTATTCCCGTAAATATGCACAATGTTGAGGAAAGCAGAATTTTCCGTCCTCACAGTTGGGCAGCATTCGGCACAGACGATTTACAGGCTGCCGATTTCAGCGCCTGCAAAAATTACGGACCTCTGTATAAATAATTTATAGATTTAAGAAATATCTGTCTCTTATACACATCTGACGCTGCCGACGAAGGCTTAGGTG
>CAMGDG010000102.1 GCA_946041635.1 uncultured Clostridia bacterium | reverse complement strand
TTGCCCGGTCCCGTAAGCTTTGTCAGGAACAAGCCTTCGCCGCCTAAGAATATATTGCCCAAGCCCTTAACGGTTTCAATTTCATATGCCACGCCGGGTTCAAAGGCAACCACATTGCCTGTATCAACCTTTAAAACCTCGCCGGGGGCAAGCTGTTTTTCAATCATATCGCCGTCAATTTCCAAAAACATCATACCGGTGCCTGCGGCTCTTTGAAGAATAAAGCCCTCGCCGCCGAAAAGTCCTGCGCTGAACCGCTTTGAAAAAGCAACGCTTGTGTTTACCGTTTGCTGTGCACAAAGGAACGAGCCCTTTTGCAAAATCAGGCCTGCGGGCATACTTGAAAGGTCAACGGGGATAATCGTACCGGGGACGGTTGAGGCAAAAGCAACGGTCTGGTAATCGCTCATAGCTGTGTAATTAACCATAAAAATGGACTCGCCGCTGAACGCCCTGCCTAAGCTTTTCATAATGCCGCCGCGGGCGTTTGTTTTCATTTCCACATATGCCGTTTGATACGCCATTGCGCCCGATTGGGTATAAACCGATTCGCCTCTTTGAAGCCCGATTTCCACAACGGGTACTGTTTGACCGATAATTTTATATTCCACAAAAACTCCTCCTTTTTCTTCGGTAATTTCATTGTAAATCAAAGGAAGCAGTATGTCAATATTTTTCGGTGCGCCATTGATTTTGGTAATGCTGTGTGATAAAATTGTTATAATTAAAAATTTGTGAGGGATTTTTATGTTTAAACTTTATGCAGAAATGAAAACAGGCGGAGCCGTTGCGGCATATTCAAGCTTTGAAAATGATTGCTACAATTTTGATTTTCAAGAGGAAAACGGTAAAATCAAAGGTGTTTTAAAGGCGAAAAAGGATATAAAAATGCTCAATTTCACCCTTTCCTGTGAAAAGAATTTTGAAAGTGATGATTTGTTCTATGCAAACGGCTATCAGGCGTGGACAACATCAAGGGAGTTTTCCCGCTCCGATTGCCTTAACGGTATAATGAAAATCAGCAATATTTCAAAGTTTACCAAGGATTTAACGGGCATTTCGGGGGACTATTCCTTTGCACAATACGGTAAAACGGGTGTTTTTCACTCATATACATATTGCTATTTCAGAAAAAAAGGAAGCCGTGAAATTACCCTTTACGGCTCAAAAAGCGAAAGACAGGGCTTTACGGTTTTTGAAGCCGATATGAACGGCGGAAAATTCCTGATAAAAAAAGATGTTGAGGGGCTCGCTCTCTCTGCGGGGCAGGAGTATGAAATATTTGATATTGCCGTAATCAGCGGCGATTTCGACAAGGTTTTTGACGAATATTTCTTTGATTTTATAGGTGTTAATAAGCCGAAAATCGACCACCTTGCAGGATATACCTCATGGTACAATTATTTTCAGAAAATCAACGAGGATATAATTCTGCGTGACCTTGACGGCCTTGACCGTGCAAAGGAAGAGGTAAACATTTTTCAGGTGGACGACGGATATGAATCCGCCGTGGGTGACTGGCTTTTCCCCGACAGTAAAAAATTCCCTCACGGTATGAAATATATTGCGGATAAAATTCACGAAAAAGGCTATAAGGCGGGCATATGGCTGGCTCCGTTTAATGCACAGAGAGGCTCGGCTATTCTTAAAAAGCACCCCGAATGGCTTATCCGCGACAACGCCACAGGCAAGCCTCTTTTGGGCTGTGTGGGCTGGGGCGGCGCATATACCTTTGATATTTACAACGAGGAATTCCGTGCATATTTAAAAAGAGTTTTCGACACCGTGCTCAATAAATGGGGCTACGATATGGTGAAATTGGATTTCCTTTACAGCCAGTGTATGCAGCCGAGAAACGGTAAAACAAGAGGCGAAATTATGTGCGACGGCGTTGACCTGCTCCGTGAGGTCTGCGGCGACAAGCTGATTTTGGGCTGCGGCGTGCCGCTGGGTGCGTGTATGGGTATTTTTGACGCCTGCCGCATAAGCTGTGACGCAAACAAGGTTTTCGGCGGTCAGCTTATGAATAAGGTGGGGGTAAACTGTGAAATTCCCTCCTCGCAAAACGCCATAAATAATACGATTTTCCGCAGTCATCTTGACGGCAGAGCATTTTGCAACGACCCCGATGTGTTCTTTTTGCGTGATATAAACATTAAGTATAATCTTGAACAGAAGCTCCTTCTGGGCAAGGTTAACGCAGTTTGCGGAAATGTGCTTTTCGTTTCGGATAACGCAGGTGATTTCAGTGAAAAAACCATGGGGTATTTAAAGAGCTTCTTTAAGAAAAAGGATTACAAAATACATATGGCGGAATATGTAAGCCGTGATGTGATAAGTCTTGACTTTTCCGAGGACGGCGTTCAAAAATGCCTTAAATTCAATATAATGACAGGCAAAAGCAATATAAGGGACGATATTTTATGAGCGAAAAAACCGATATTTCACAGCAGCTTGCCACCGCGCCTGTTCGCAGGCTGATTTTAAAACTGAGCATACCTGCAATAGCGGCGCAGGTTGTGAATTTGCTTTATAATGTGGTGGACAGAATTTATATAGGTCATATGGCCGATGTGGGAACACTTGCCCTCACGGGAGTGGGGCTTTGCTTTCCCGTAATAACTCTTGTAATGGCGTTTACCATGCTCGCCGCCCAAGGGGGAGCGCCCCGTGCGGCAATAGAAATGGGAAAGGGAGATTTAAAAAGCGCCGAAAAAATTATGGGAAACTGCTTTACACTTCTGATTCTCATGTCGGTTGTCCTGACGGCGGCGTTCCTGATAACGGGCGAAAAACTTTTAATGATTTTCGGCGCAAGCGGCGAAACCATAAAATATGCTCTTCCGTATATGCGTATTTATTCCGCAGGCTCGGTGTGCGTTATGCTCTCGTTGGGACTTAATATGTTTATCACAACCCAGGGCTTTACGAAAATCAGTATGGCAACGGTGATTATCGGCGCCGTGTGCAATATTATTCTCGACCCCATATTCATTTTCGGCTTTAAAATGGGCGTCAGAGGTGCGGCTCTGGCAACGGTGATTTCACAGGCCGTTTCAGCTGTGTGGGTAATTTCGTTCCTTTTCGGAAAAACCACAAAACTGCGAATAAGAAAGGAAAATCTTATACCCTCGTTTAAAATTCTCGGCCCTGTTCTGGCGCTTGGAATTTCACCCTTTATTATGAATGCGACAGAAGCGATTATCAATATTTCCTTTAACTCGTCTCTCCAAAAATACGGCGGAGATATTGCCGTGGGAGCCATGACGGTGTGCGCCACCGTAATTCAGATGGTGTGGGTTCCCGCCCAAGGCTTAGGTCAGGGAGCACAGCCTTTAATCAGCTATAATTACGGCGCATGCAACGCAAAACGCGTAAAAGAAGCGGTAAGAGTGTTGGCTGTTATCAGTTTTCTCTATGTTTTCATCTGCGGAGGAATGATTGAGCTTTTCCCGAAGGTATTTATCAACATATTCAATAACGATCCAACGCTTGTGGACACCGCCGTGTGGGCAATCCGAGTTTATTCCTGTGCTATGCTGTTTTTCGGTATACAAATGGCGGTTCAGCAAACCTTTATGGCAATCGGCAAAGCAAAGGCGTCACTTTTTATCGCCTGTTTAAGAAAGGTGATTTTGCTTATTCCCCTCATATACATTTTACCCTGTTTCTTTGAAAACAAGGTGCTTGCGGTGTTCCTTGCGGAGCCTGTTTCGGACGCAATTTCAATTATTACGGCTTCAATTGTGTTTGCCGTTGTTTTCGGTAAGGAAATGAAACAGCTTGAAACGAAAAACGGGAAAAAATCATAATATTTCCCGCAAAACCCATTCCGCTCCCTCTTTGAGGGAGCTGTCATTTTGAAAAAATGACTGGGGTAGGGCGGGGGCTTGCCCCCGCCGTTGGCTTTACCATAAACTGATTGCGGCGGGGGCAAGCATTACTCGCCTGCCGGCTCGGACAGCGCTTCTGCTCATTTTATTCGCAGAGGTGTCCACCGGACACCCGCGCCCCCGCCCTACACGGTTGAATTTGGTTTTTCCTTAATTTATCGTGCGATTCGTGAATCGCCCCTACTATAAAAAATACTGTACATTTTTATTCCGATATGTTAAAATACTGTATTATACAAAAACGCAGGATGATTGAGAATGGATTTAAAAAAGCATCACAAA
>CAMGDG010000101.1 GCA_946041635.1 uncultured Clostridia bacterium | reverse complement strand
GCCTTGCCTGTTTCGCAGTCAAACAAGCGGTAGAGCATTTTTGAATGAGGAGTGGTGATTTTGCTGACATTTTCCGAAAGATTGATTTTCGGGATAAGCTCGCCGTCCTTTTCAACGGCGCAAAGCTTATATACTCCGCTGAAAATGGGAGAAGATGCGGAATTTATCAGCCTTTCGCCCACTATAAAGCAATCCACCTTTGCTCCCTGCAACAGCATATCGCTGATAATATATTCATCTAGAGAATTTGAGGCGGTAATTCCGCAGTCGGGATAGCCTGCCTCATCAAGCATCTTTCTAACCTTTTTGGAAAGATATGTTATATCCCCCGAGTCAACACGCACGCTGACAGGACGCTTGCCCATAGGCAGGAGCACATCGTTAAAGGCTTTTATAGCGTTGGGAACGCCTGAGCGTATGGTATCGTAGGTATCAACGACAAGAGTGCAGTCATCGGGATAGCGCTTTGCATATTCGCAAAAAGCCTCGTATTCCGAATCGAACATCTGCACCCAGCTATGAATCATTGTGTTAATAGTGGGAATTTTAAACTTTTTGCCTTGAAGAACACCCGATGTTCCGACGCATCCGCCGATATATGCGGCACGGGAGCCGTACAAAGCATTGTCAAAGCTTGTGGCACGGCGTGTTCCGAACTCTGCAACGGCAGTGCCCTTTGCGGCACGGACAAGGCGGTTCGCCTTTGTTGCAATGAGACTTTGATGATTCATACAAATTAACAGTATTGTTTCAAGAAGCTGTGCCTGAATTATCGGGCCCTTAACCTTAATAACAGGCTCGTTGGGAAAAATCGGCGTCCCCTCGGGCACCGACCATATATCGCAGGAAAAAGTGAAATTCCGCAGATAATCTATAAACTTACCTGAAAATCCGCAATCCGAAAGATACTGCAAATCTTCTTCTTTAAAGTTTAAGTTTTTCACATATTCTATTATTTGAGAAAGTCCTGCGAAAACGGCAAAGCCGCCGTTATCGGGTACTTTTCTGAAAAAAAGGTCAAAACAGGCAATTTCTTCCGCTTTTTTGCCCTCATAATAACCGTTTGCCATGGTCAGCTCATAAAGCTCGGTCATAAGGGACAAATTTCTGCCGAGAGATGTATTTTCCATTAAAATCACTTCCTAAAAGAATATATATATTTTACCAAACTATCCGATAAAAGTCCATAACAAATATTGAATTAACCGCAAAACAGGTTTATAATATTTTTAATTGCAAGGAGTGATTTTATGAATGATTTTAAAGATTTGATTTTAAAAAGGGAAAGCTGCAGAAATTACAGCGAAAAAAGAGTTGATACCGCTCTTATTCTTCAATGCGTTGAAGCGGCAAGGCTCAGCCCCTCGGCATGCAACTCTCAGCCGTGGAAATACTACATTGTAAACGATGAGGAAAACGCAAAGAAGGTTCGTCAATGCGTTCAGCCTGACGGGGCTAACAAATTTACCGACAAGTGCCCTGCATTTGCAATTGTGACAGAGCAGACCGCCACGCTGAAGCCCCATGTTGCCGCAAGGGTACACAGCCAGAAATGGGCTGAAAACGATATAGGACTTTCCGTTGCCCATTATTGTTTGCAGGCGGCTGATTTAGGGCTTGGGACCTGCATTATAGGTATGGTGGAAGAAGACAAGATGCGTGAATTGTTAGGTATTAACGATAAAATCCGTCTTGTTATTGCAACGGGATATTCCGCTGACGAAAATCCGAGAGAGAAAAAGAGGAAAGCGCTTGAAGAAATGTGCGAAATCCTGAAATAAATTTTCAAATATGCCCGAATTTTCTGTTTGGTTTATGTAAAGTTTACCTTTTGTTTAAAAAACTATACTATCATCTCACCGCAATTTGATTTTGAGGTGTATGAGATGAAGAAAAAGATAAAAAAGTTTTTCACAGGTTTCTTTGACCTTGACGGAAAGAATCACATAAGCGGTTATGAGCTTTTCGGTATATTTATGATATGCAATGTACTTGGGTACTGCATTGAGATGGTATATGGATATATTACTAACGGATACTGGGAAAGCCGTCAATCCCTCGTTATCGGTCCGTTCGGACTTGCATACGGTTTGGGAGGAATTCTTTTATCTGTTTTCCTCTATAAAGATTACAATAAGAAATGGTGGAAAATATTCTTAAAGTCGATGCTTCTCGGCAGTATTGCCGAATATATAATGTCTTTGGGAGAAGAACTGGTTTTCGGTCATGTTTCATGGGATTACAGCAATATCCCGCTGAATCTGAACGGCAGGATTTGTTTGCTTTATTCGATTTATTGGGGAATACTCGGACTTGTATGGGTAAAAATTATATATCCGCTGTTCATAAAATTTATACATAAAATCCCTATAGTGCTTGGAAAAATACTCTTTTGGGCTTTATTTATATTTATGTTTTTTGATATTATCCTGTCCTGCGAGGCTGTGTCGCGCCACCAACAAAGGCAAATGGATATTCCGGCACAAAACTCATTTGACGAATTCCTTGACAAGCATTTTGACGATGAATTTATTAAAAAGGTATATGCCAACGCCGTAGAAGTTTGATAAATATAACAAACTGCGCAGCTGTCATTCGCAAATGACAGCTGCGCAGTTTTTCCTTACAATCTATAATCTTACCGATATTCCGTTATCGTGGAGATAGTGCTTCAAGTCCATAATGGGAATTTCGTTGAAATGAAAGAGTGATGCGGCAAGCACTGCGTCTGCCTTGCCCTCATTAAAGGCGTCAAGAAAGTGGGATTTTGCCCCTGCTCCTCCCGATGCGATTACGGGAACGCCTACACTTTCGGAAACCGCACGGTTCAGCTCGTTATCATATCCCTGCTTTTGACCGTCGCAATCCATACTTGTAAGCAAAATTTCGCCTGCTCCCCTTTTGACTGCCTCTTGCGCCCATTTGACCGCATCAATGCCTGTTGGGATTCTGCCGCCGTTGAGATACACCTCCCAGCCCTTTTCGTTACGCTTGGCGTCAATAGCGCAGACAACACACTGACTGCCGAATTTATACGATGCCTCGTTTATAAGGTCGGGATTGCGGACAGCCGCAGAGTTTACCGAGATTTTGTCTGCTCCCGCACGGAGAAGCTCTTTAAAGTCCTCAACGGTGCGTATTCCGCCGCCCATGGTAAAGGGAATAAAAATGCTATCGGCAACCTTTCTCACAATTTCAAGCATTGTTCCCCTACCCTCGTGAGTTGCGGTGATATCAAGGAGCACCAATTCATCTGCGCCTTTTTTATTATACTCAATCGCACATTCAACAGGGTCGCCTGCGTCACGGATATTTACAAAGCTTACGCCCTTTACAACTCTGCCGTTTTTCACATCAAGGCAGGGAATTATTCTCTTTGCGTACATTATTTCCCCTCCATTGATGCAAAATTTCTAAGTATGGTAAGCCCCACATCTCCGCTTTTTTCAGGGTGGAACTGGGTTGCAAAAACATTGCCCCTGCCAACTGCGCTGTGGAAATCAATGCCGTAATTCGTCAAGGCGGCAACATCGTTTATATCGTCGGCTTCAAGATAATAGGAATGGACAAAATAAACATAAGAATTTTCGGGCACGCCCTTAAAAATCGTGTCGTTTTGCTTAATGTTTAACGAGTTCCAACCGATATGTGGGATTTTAAGCCCCATATCCGAGGGAAAGCGGCGAATTTTACCTTTGAATACGCCCAAGCCCTTTACTCCTGGTGACTCCTCCGACTCGTCAAACAGCAAATGAAGCCCGAGGCAAATACCCAAAAACGGCTTGCCGCTTTCGGCGCACCGCTTAACGGTTTTTGTAAGATTATTTCTTTCCATAGACTCCATAGCATCGCCGAAGGAACCCACGCCGGGCAAAATCACCTTATCCGCCGACAAAATCTTTTCGGCATTGTCTGTAATTATACTTTCAGCGCCGATAAAATCAAGCGCTTTTTTGACGCTTTGCAAATTGCCCGCGCCGTAATCTATTATGACTATCATACATTTGCTTCCTTTTTTAATATGCGGATATTTTACCATACTGAACAAAAGTTATCAATAGTAAAAAAATTGTCGCAACGGATAAAAAACTTTAAAAAAAGGCTTGACTATTAAATAATGATGTGATATTATATTCAAGCGTTAAGCGCTGGTGTAGCTCAGTTGGTAGAGCAGCTGATTTGTAATCAGCAGGTCGGGGG
>CAMGDG010000100.1 GCA_946041635.1 uncultured Clostridia bacterium | reverse complement strand
TGCGGCCATTGTCATTTTTCTGTTTTACGCATTCTTCAAATATGCTTTCGGGCTTGTTTTTCCGTTTTTTGCGGCGCTTTTAATCGCTATGCTTTTACAACGCCCGTTAAACTTTATTTGCAGAAAAACACCTCTTAAACGGGGAATTGTATCCGTGGTGATGGTTTTCCTCTGCTTTTTGGTATTTATCAGTTTAATCGGGCTTGCTGTTGTCAGCATCGGAGCAGAGCTTCGTGACTTTTTCCGTTACCTTATGATTCAGTTTGAGGATATTCCCGCCTTTATTGAAAAAATTGAGGCTGTTCTCGGCAAGGGGCTCGCCTTTTTGCCCGATAAGCTTGAAGGTTCTGTAACGGGATTTATCAGCGAACAGCTTTCCCTTTTGCTCAATTCCTCGGAAAAGCAGGCGGCTTCGGATTCAGGCTTTGATTTTTCAATGCTTTCAGGTCCCATTTCAAGCGTTTGGAACACAGCAAAGCAAATCCCCGTAACTCTTATCGCTTTCGTTGTTTCGGTTGTTGCCTGTTGCTTTATGACTACGGATTTTGCCACGGTTAAAAAATGTATATTAAGTCTTTTCCGCAGCGAAACACGGGAAAAGGTTGTCAGAACAAAAAAGCTTCTTTTCCCCGCTCTGGGCAAAATGTGCAAGGCTTACGGCATTATCATTACAATTACATTCTGTGAGCTTTCCGCAGGTTTATTTCTGCTAAAACTTTTGAAAATATATAACGGAGGCTACATTTTCGTTATCGCTCTTATAACGGCACTTATTGATATTGTCCCCGTATTGGGAACAGGCACCGTTCTTGTTCCCTGGGCGCTTTACTGCCTGATTATCGGAGATTATCCTCTTGCAATCGGCATTGTCATTATGTATGTATGTATAACGGTTATCCGCCAGATAATCGAGCCGAAGCTTGTGGCTTCGCAATTGGGAATTCCCCCATTTGCGACAATTATTGCTATGTATATCGGCTCAAAGATTTTCGGATTTATCGGCCTTTTCCTGCTCCCCATTACTCTTGTTATGGTAAAAATGCTTAACGATGAGGGAATAATCCATGTGTTCCATAACTATGAACCGAAAGCAGAGGCAACACCCGAAAACTCGGAAGAAAATGCAGATAAAATCGGCGGCGAGGCAGGCGACAGCAAATGATAGATATACACAGCCATATACTTTTTAATATTGACGACGGTGCAGAAACGCTTGAAGACTCGGTAAAGCTCTGCCGTGATGCGGCTGACAACGGCGTTAAGCTTATTACAGCAACGCCCCATTTCTTTGATTATTCCCATATCAGGAGCTTTGTCAGCGAAAGAAACCATAAAATTTCCGTGTTGCGGGAGATTTTGGACGAAGAGGACATTCCCATTTCCGTTGCGGCGGGCTCGGAGCTGTTTTTAAACGATAAAGTTTTCTCCGCCGGTGATTTAGACGCACTGACAATAAACGGTTCGAGATATATGCTTTGCGAATTTCCCTTGGGGCCTTTTGATATTGACCGTGCGCCCCTCTGGATTGACGAGCTTATTTCAAGAGGATACACTCCCATTGTCGCTCACCCCGAAAGATACATTGAGTTTCACCGAAATTTATATATTATTGATGAGCTTCTTGACAGAGAGGTAGTTTTTCAGGTAAATATTGACAGCCTTACGGGGAAAAACGGCGAAGAGCCGCAGAAAATGGCGGTTGATATGGTTATGCGGAAAATTGCCCTTCTCATCGGCAGTGACGCTCACGACACAGAGTACCGTCACACACGGCTTCGTGAAAAATTTAAGGATTTGCCTGAATTCATCGACGAAAGAATACTGCTTGACTGTATGGATAAAAACGCCAAAGCAATTCTTAAAAACGAAGAAATATAAAAAATAATAATTTTTAAAAAACTTCTTGATATTGTCGCTTTACAGTGCGAAAATGTGTCCAAACCGATGAGAAAGAATAGTACTTATATTTCAAAAAAATTCCCCTCACGCAGTGTAAAAACTGTATGAGGGGTTATTTTATTTACATTAAAGATTTAAAGAAATCCGTTATTTCCGTATTTGCCCTCTCTCCGGGCTCGGAATAGGGATTAACCACGCTGAAAACATGATTAAGAGGTTTTCCGTCAAGCTTATCTTCAAAATCGTGCATACGGTAAGGCACGCCGTGGCTTTTCAAAATATCCGCAAGCTTATATGAGTGACTTCTTATGAAATCGCCTGTTGAAGTGAGAATATAAAAAGGCGGCAGATTCTCCGACGCAATATTTTTTACATCCATATATTTATAATACTTGCTTTTTCTGCAATTTTTACCCAAAAGGACAGGCAGATTAACATTCATTACGGGATTAAAGCCTGTTAACTGCACCGCAGGAGATATTGCGGCAATCCCTTTGAAGTCAAGACCTGTATAAGAAACGCCGAAATCGCCCTGCAACTCCGCCGATAAGTTCACCGCCGCCGTAACACAGGCAAAATGCCCCCCCGCAGAATCCCCCGCAAGAAAAACATTTTTTGTATCGGCAGGATAATTTTTAAGGTTTTGCGAAAGCCAACAAAGGGCGGCAAAAATATCCCTTATCTGGTCGTCAAACAAAACATCGCCTGCAAGGCGGTAGTTGATTGAAGCAACACAAAAGCCCTTTGACGCCAGCTTTAAGCAAAAATACTTATTTATTTCCTTATAGCCGTACATCCAGCCGCCGCCGTGAATATCTATTATCACAGGCAACGGTGTTTTTGTCCCCTCGGGATAATAAATATCGAGAAGATGACCTTTTTCACCGTCATCAATATACGGAATATCAACAATCTGCTCTATTCCCGGCGTGGGCGTTTGAGAGGCTATTCTCTTTTGATCCGCTTCCCCGCATTTTTTCCAATTATAATCTAAAATCGGCTTTAAAATATACATTCCCTTTTCCCCCTTATGGATGAGGATTACCCTTGCGGTATGCCTCCATAATATCACGGAAAACCTCGCCGTTTGAGGGCGGAGTCCAGGTTATTGCGTCGGCTCCCGCCGCTATTGTTTCACGGATTGTTGCTTCACTCGGTCCGCCTGTTGCCATTATAGGCACATTGGGAAAATCCCTGCGTATTTTCCTTATAAGCTCCGGAGTTCTCGCCGCCGCTGAAACATTAAGTATCTGCGCACCTGCTTTGAGCCTTGCCTCAATATCGTCGTCGTCCTTAACAACGGTTACAACAACGGGTATGTCTATAATCTTTACCGCCTCACGGATTGTTTCATCAGAGGTGGGTGCATTTACAACAACGCCCGTAGCACCCTGATATTCAGCGTGGCGGGCAAGATTTATAACTCTTTCTCCCTTTGTAAGGCCGCCGCCCACACCCACAAAAACAGGACAGTCCGCCGCAAGCATAACCGCCTGAGTAATAACCGGCTGGGGTGTAAAGGGGTAAACGGCAATAACCGCATCCGCATTGCAATTTCGGATAATGCTCACATCTGTTGAAAAAACTATGGACTTAATTCTTCTGCCGAAAAGCTTTATTCCCTTACATTCATAAATTGCCTCGGGAACATCAATGCGAAAATCCCTTAAATATCCTTTAATCTCGTTCATATTTTCTCTTTCCTTTGTTTTTTTGTACAATGGGATTTTATTCCTTTTTTCTTTCTAAATTGTGTTTGCGGTGTTAACAACCTGTAAACTATGGATTTTTTTGTAAACCTGCTTGCCGATGCTTTTATGCTCTTCTTTTGAAAAACTGCGGTCGCTTTCCATAATTTCCGCCGCAAGGCTCTGAGTTTCCATAAGGATTTTTGTGTCTGTCATAATATCCGCAATGCGGAGCTTGGGAAGCCCGTGCTGGCGTGTGCCGAAAAAGTCGCCGGGGCCCCGAAGCTTTAAATCCTCATCGGCAATTTTAAAGCCGTCGGTTGTTTCGCACATTATTTTCATTCTTGCCTCCGCCTCGTCACCCGTAGCGTCCGTCACAAGAACACAAGTGGATTTCGCCTTGCCTCTGCCCACTCTGCCTCTCAACTGATGAAGCTGTGAAAGTCCGAACCTCTCGGCGTTTTCCACTACCATTATCACGGCGTTGGGAACATCTACGCCAACCTCAATAACCACCGTTGAGATAAGCAGCTGTGTCTCGCCGTTTTTGAATTTCATCATTACTTCGTCTTTTTTCTTTGGAGTCATTTTACCATGGAGCAAATCAAGGCGGTACCCACTAAACAACGGCTGTGCCTTTTTGTAATACT
>CAMGDG010000099.1 GCA_946041635.1 uncultured Clostridia bacterium | reverse complement strand
TAATTTTATAATCTCGTTTCAGCATTTCCTCAACCAACATTTTTTCGTCGGTAATTTCTTTGTTGAAATATATTCCGCCGCTCGCTAAATCCTCAAATTCATGGTAATCCGAGCCGGATGACACCATAAGGTCATATTTTTTTGCCCAGGCTTCGGCAATATCGTTGCTTGAATTGTGTCGCGGATTACCGTTAAATACTTCAATACCGTCAAGAAATTGCGGATTTGTAACTTTCATACCCACTCTGAAAGGATGGGCTTGAAATACCAAAAATCCGTTCTTGTGCGCAAGCTCATAAAAGCTTTTAATATTCATTTCAAGAAGCTTCGGTGTATTGTATAAAAAATCTTTGTTTATACCGTAAACAAGGTAGTCGTTATCGCCCTCGCTCGTTCTGAATCTCAATTCCATACCGAGGAGAATATTTATTCTGCCTTGTGCTGCATTGAGCGCCGCATTGTAACCTCTTAAAAAGAAATCAACTTTCTTTTTCCACGGCAAAAGCTCTCTTTTGTATTTCATATATGTGGACGGGCTCAAATGGTCAGTAACTACAATTCCGTCATATCCCGCCTTGATGTATTCCTCCACTGCCGATTTTGCGTCAATGTGTGCACAGTTGCTCGTTTCTGCGGTGTGAAAGTGCATTTCGTATAAAAATTCCGACAATTTAAGCGCCCCGTTTCATTTGCTTTATTATTAGCATGTCAATTATATACCGATTTATCGTCAAAGTCGATATTTTTTTTACCTTTTTTATCAAAAATTTCTATTTGAAAAAGAGAGAAATTTGTATTATTATATATAAGACTCAAATAGTGTGTATTCGGAGGTAGTTTATGAGTTGCTGTGATTGCAAAAACAAAAGTGATTTTTCACTTCTTGAACCTTGCCTTGAAAAATATGCAAGCGTTCCGGGAAGTCTTATTACCATATTACAAAATGCCCAGGAGATATACGGTTATCTCCCCGTTGATGTGATTTTACATATCTCTCAGCGCACAGGCATTAAAGTATCAAAAATTATGGGGGTTGCAACCTTTTACTCTCAGTTCAGGCTTAATCCCGTGGGTAAGTACCTTATTATGCTTTGTCAGGGGACGGCTTGCCATGTAAACGGCTCCCAGCAAATTGAAAAAACAATTAACGAGTATTTAGGGATAAAAGACGGCGAAACAACTGATGACGGCTTGTTTACTCTTAAAAATGTCGCTTGCCTGGGCTGTTGCAGTCTTTCTCCCGTTATGATGATAAACGATGAAACATACGGCTCTCTTACTCCCGAAAAAGCCATTTCAATATTTAAGGAACTGAAAGAAAAAGCAGGGGAGGAAGAAAAATGAAAATTGCAGTAGGTCAGGGAAGCTGCGGTATAGCCGCAGGCGCTATGAAAGCGTATGACGAACTGAAAAATAAACTTGATTTATCAAAGCATGAGCTTACCGTTACAGGTTGTATAGGTATGTGCTATCTTGAACCTATCGTAGATGTGTATGATAACGGCGAACTGCACAGATTTGTAAAGGTGTCAGAGGCAAGTGCGGAAAAAATAGCGGCGTGTGTCAACAGCGGCGATTTTTCCTCTGTAAAAGACCTTGAAATCTCTGATGAAGACAAACAATTCCTCGAAAAGCAAACAAGAATTGCACTTCGCCACTGCGGAGTTATAAACCCCGAAAAAATTGAGGACTATACAAGTGAAGACGGTTATAAGGCTTTAAATAAGGTCCTTACCTCAATGACGCCCGAAGAAGTAATAGAAGAAATCAAAATTTCAGGTCTTGCAGGCAGAGGCGGAGCAGGCTTCCCCACTTGGTTTAAGTGGAACGCCGCAAGACAGTCTCAGGGCGAAACAAAATACCTCATATGCAATGCGGACGAGGGCGACCCCGGTGCGTTTATGGACAGAGCGGTAATTGAGGGCGACCCTCACAATCTTATTGAGGGTATGATGATAGCGGCATACGCCATCGGTGCGTGTGAAGCGGTTGTCTATGTCCGTGCAGAGTATCCGCTCGCAATCCGCAGGCTTGAAAATGCTATTAAACAAGCCCGTGAAAAGGGATATATCGGTAAAAACATTATGGGAACCGATTTTTCCTGCGAAATGCGGATAAAGGCAGGGGCAGGCGCATTTGTCTGCGGTGAGGAAACAGCCCTTATCGAGTCCTTGGAGGGCTCTCGCGGTATGCCACGACTTAAACCTCCTTTCCCCGCACAGTCGGGTTATTGGAGAAAGCCGTCAAATATCAACAATGTTGAAACCTTTGCAAATGTTTCTTGGATTATTTTAAACGGCGGAAGCGCATTTTCCGCAATGGGAACGGAAAACAGCAAGGGTACAAAAGTTTTTGCCCTAACAGGTAAAATCAAGAGGGGCGGACTTGTTGAAATACCAATGGGTAAAACATTGCGTGATGTTATTTTTGACATCGGCGGCGGAATTAAAAACGGCAAAGAATTTAAAGCGGTTCAGATGGGCGGTCCATCAGGCGGCTGTATTCCCGCAGACCTTCTCGATACGGTAATAGATTATAAAGCCCTTTCCGCAACGGGTGCAATTATGGGCTCGGGCGGTATGGTTGTTATGGACAGCGATACATGTATGGTGGAAATGGCTCGTTTCTTTCTTGATTTCACAGCCAAGGAATCCTGCGGAAAATGCGTTCATTGCCGTCTCGGCACAAAGAGAATGCTTGAAATTCTTACAAGGATTACCGAGGGTAACGGCAAGGAGGAAGATATTGACCTTCTCCGTGAACTTTGTCTTACCGTTAAGGACGGTGCTCTTTGCGGCCTCGGTCAAACTGCTCCCAACCCTGTGCTTACAACACTTCGTTACTTTGAAAACGAATATGTTGAGCATATTAAAGATAAGCATTGTAAAGCCCATGAGTGCACAAATCTTCTCCGTTATGAAATAAACGGGGAGAACTGTAAAGGATGTACTCTCTGTGCGAAAAAATGTCCCGTTGGGGCTATCAGCGGTACTGTTAAAAATCCCCATATCATTGATATGGATAAGTGTATTAAGTGCGGCAACTGTAAAACCGTATGCCGTTTCGGCGCTGTGGAGGTGAAATAAATGAGTGTTACTTTAACAATAGACGGAAAGAAAATCGTTGCAAAAGAGGGTATGTCAATACTTAATGCCGCTGCCGAAAACGGAATAAAAATTCCCAATCTCTGTTATGACGGCAGAGTTGAACTTTACGGCGCCTGCGGACTGTGCACCGTAGAGGTGGAGGGCAATCCAAAGCTTCTCCGTGCCTGCTCAACAAAGGTGAGCGACGGTATGGTGGTAAATACTCAAAGCGAAAGAATAAGAGCCTCCCGCAAGGTTGCCCTTGAATTGCTCCTTTCCGACCACGACGGCGACTGTAAGGCTCCATGCTCCAAGGCTTGCCCGGCAGGTACCGATTGCCAGGGTTATGTGGGGCTGATTGCAAACGGTGAGTACAATGAGGCTGTCAAGCTTATTAAAGAAAAATTACCGCTTCCTGCTTCTATCGGCAGAATTTGTCCTCACCCCTGCGAGAAACAGTGCCGCCGTCAGTATGTTGACGAGCCCATTTCGATCGCATTCCTTAAAAGCTTTGTTGCCGATGTGGATTTAAAGGGAGATACTTTTGTTCCCGAAATTGAACCCGAAAGCGGCAAGAGCGTTGCAATTATCGGCGGAGGTCCTGCCGGACTTACAGCCGCATATTTCCTCCGTGCAAAGGGACATAAGGTAACAATTCTGGAGCAGATGCCTAAAATGGGCGGAATGCTTCGCTACGGTATCCCCGAATACCGACTTCCCAAAGCGGTTCTCGATAAAGAAATCAAGCTTATTGAGGATATGGGCGTTACGCTTAAAAACGGAGTAAATGTTGGTAAGGATATAACTCTCGATTCATTACGCAAGGATTTCGATGCCGTTCTTGTTGCCATCGGCGCATGGAACAGCAGTAAAATGCGTGTGCAGGGCGAGGATTTAGAGGGCGTTTGGGGCGGAATTGACCTGCTTCGTGAAGTAGCTCTCGGTTTCAGCCCGAATATCGGTAAAAATGTAGCCGTGTGCGGCGGCGGTAACACCGCAATGGACGCTTGCCGTACAGCCGTAAGACTGGGCGCAGAAAATGTATATGTAATATATCGCCGTACCAAGGACGAAATGCCAGCCGACCCGCAGGAAATTCTCGAATCCGAGGAGGAGGGCGTTGTATATAAGTATCTTACAAATCCCATTGAGTT
>CAMGDG010000098.1 GCA_946041635.1 uncultured Clostridia bacterium | reverse complement strand
AGGCGTAACGCTTAACTGCCGACAGGCGCACACAAAAATGCACTTTGTCTTCGGCGATGTGCCGTTTTTGGCAATCTGGGCAAAGCCTGCCGCACCATATGTGTGCATTGAGCCGTGGTACGGTATTAACGACGGTTACCGAAAAACAGAGGATTTTTCACAAAAACGGGGAATTGTCGCCTTACCGGCCGGCGAAACTTTCAGCTTTTCGTGGCAAGGGGAATTCTTTGAAAATGTTGCGGATTAAATATAAACTAATGATTTGCAGGCAGAGTGATAACTGATGGTAAATAAAAAAACACCTGATTTATATGAGAGTAAAAAAGGTGTAAAATACGGTGTTGAAGGCAATATAACCAAAACAGCCGAACAGGTTAAGAAGAGCGGAAAAAACAATAAAAATGTTCACGAGGGGCATCGCCAAAGACTTCGCGAACGCTTCTTGCGTGACGGTCTTGAAGGCTTTCAGGATCACAATGTGCTTGAACTTTTGCTGTTTTTCAGTATTCCCGTAAGAGATACAAATGAGGACGCCCACCGCCTTATGGATGAGTTCGGCTCTCTTTCGGGAGTTTTTGACGCAAAGTACGAAGACATCTGCAAGGTTCGGGGAATAGGTGAGAGAACAGCATTGCTTATAAAGCTTGTTCCCGAGCTTTTCCGCAGATATGAGGTCGATAAGCTTAATAAAGACACGGTAATGCTCAACAGCGCAGAACTTGTTGCCGGGTATGTTTCAAAATATTTCAAGGGACTTACCGAGGAAAAGCTTTACGCCTTATATCTCGATTCAAATTGCAGGCTTTTAAGTTTTCAGCTTATCAGCAGCGGCGGAGTAAACTCAGCGCCCATGAATAACCGCCTGATTGCGGAGTATGCATATTCCACAAATGCGGCAAGCATTATTCTTGTTCACAATCATCCGTCCGGTATTTGCGCACCGTCCCGCAAGGATATAGATGTCACAATCGCCATGGCGGATATTTTGGGAACAATAGGAATAAGATTAAGCGACCATATAATCATAGGAAACGGCGACGATTACTTTTCTTTCAGACTAAGCCCCAAATGGAAACATATATTTAAATAAATAAAAAAATCCCCGACGGGAGTTTTAAAAACCGTCGGGGATTCGCTTTTATTATTTGTAACCCTTCTTGCGGAGAATGGCGTCAATTTTGTCAGCGGGATTAAGAAGCTTGCTTACGGATTTATCGTGGTTAAGAGTGTCAATGATGTACGAAAGATATTTTGAAAGGTCAACCTCGCAGAACCATTCACGCTTTTTAAGCTCGGGAGTGCGGTAAACAAGGTTTGTTGTAAACACTCTGTCAAAAAGTCCGTCCTTGAACGCCTTGTCAAAACTGTCAAGACCGTTACAGAAAAGACCGAAAGCGGAGAAAATGAAAACTCTGTTAGCACCGAGAGATTTAAGCTTTGATGCAACCTCCAGCATGGACTCGCCCGAAGAAATCATATCGTCGATTATCATAACATCCTTGCCCTCAACATTTGAGCCCAGGAAAGAGTGTTCAAGAATGGGGTTTCTGCCGTCCACTATTCTTGAATAGTCCCGTCTTTTATAGAACATACCGAGATCAAGGCTGAGCACATTTGAATAGTACATACACCGTGACATACCGCCCTCGTCGGGTGAGATAATCATTGTGTGTTCCTTGTCAAGCTTCAAATCGTCAAAATGATTAACAAGAGCCTTAATCATCTGGTATGCAGGTGAAACATTTTCAAAGCCGTGGAGGGGGATAGCGTTCTGAACACGGGCGTCGTGTGCGTCAAAGGTGATGATATTGTCAACTCCCATACTGAGGCAAAGCTCCTGCAAAGCAACTGCACAGTCAAGGGATTCTCTTGAAGAGCGCTTGTGCTGTCTGCCCTCATAGAGCATAGGCATAATAACCGTAATTCTCTTTGCCTTGCCGCCGATAGCCGAAATAGCTCTTTTAAGGTTGGCGTAATGGTCATCGGGACTCATGGGAACGGTGTTGCCGTACATTTTGTAAGTAACGCCGTGGTTAAACGGGTCAATAAGAATGTAAATATCAAAACCTCTTACGGATTCGTGAAGAGAGCATTTTCCTTCGCCCGTACCGAAGCGGGGAAAGGAGGTGTTGAGAATGTATGTGTCACGCTCATAGCCTGAAAAAGCGATTGTCGTTTTGTGCTCGCTTTCCTGCTGTGAACGCCATTTTACAAGATAACGATCGATTTTTTCCGCCATTTCCTCACAGCCCGGTAAAGCGATAATACCGAGAGGTCCGTTTGGAATAGTGGTAATTTCTCTGTCTGCCATTTTTTTACCTCCGCATAACTTTGTTTTATATAACTACATATATATTCTACTGATTTATTCGTCTTTTGCAAGGGGAAATCGACAAAAAAATTATTTTTAGTTAAAAGAGTGTTCAACCGTTATCACGGCAAAATATCTTTCGTCTATTTTGCTCAAATTATCTTCAACTGTTTTGATAATTTCTTCATTGGAAATCTTGTTTTCGTAGGGAACGGTCAAATCAAAAATCAGATTTGTGTGCGTGGGACCGTCAACAACCCTGAAATCGTGAATTGACATATCCTCTGAAATGCCTTTAACGGTGTCTAAGGTCATTTTGCGCAGATTATTGATTTTTTCATCATCAACAATAATTGGGTCAAGATGAATTGAAATTGTCATACCGAATTCGTTTGCAATATCTCTTTCAATAAGGTCGATAATATCGTGCGCCTCCATAATATCGGCGTTTGAGGGTACCTCAGCGTGTGCAGAGGCAAACTTTCGGCTGGGACCGTAATCGTGAATGATTAAATCGTGAACTCCCACAATGTTGTCATATGTAAGAATTTTGTTTTCAATGGCTTCAACAAGCTCTTTTTCGGGCGGCTTTCCCAAAAGCTCGCCGACGGTGTCTTTAAGAATGTTAATACCGGCGATAAGTATAAACCCTGCAACAAACACACCTAAAAATCCGTCTATGTTGATTTTCGAGAAAGCGGAAACGATTATGGATATTGCCGCAACGGAGGTTGCAAGACAGTCGCTGAAACTGTCCTTCATAACGGCCATCATGGGAGCGGAATTTATCTTTTTGCCCAGCCTCCTGTTGAAAATGCCAAGCCATAGCTTTGCCGCAATACTTGCAATAAGGATGCCGAGAGAAAGTCCGCTGAAAATTACGGGTTCGGGATGTATGATTTTGCTTATTGAACTTTTCAAAAGCTCAACGCCCATGAGAAGCACGAAAAAAGCAACGGCAAGCGCCGATATGTACTCAATTCTGCCGTGACCGTAAGGGTGACTTTTGTCGGCAGGTTTTGCCGAAACCTTAACGCCGATAAGCGAAATGATGGAAGAACCGGCGTCCGAAAGGTTGTTAATGGCGTCCGCAGTAACAGAAATACTGCCGGAAATAATTCCGGCAATGTATTTTGAAACTGCAAGTAGAATATTAAGTATTATTCCCGTCACACTGCCCAGCGTTCCGTATGCGGTGCGAACACGGATATTATTTATATTTTCGCTGTCCTTAACAAACAGCTTTACAAGTAAACGAGTCAATTTTCTTCTCTCCCTCCGGATTGTTTATCCATAATTCCCCAAACGCCCCTTGCAATAAGGCGAAGCCACAATTCAGCCACCTGACGGGGCGTCCAGTCGTGATTTTCAATAATCCAACACCGAATAAGCCCGACTGAGCCGTATTTGCAGTATTCATATGTGAAACTGTATCTTTCGCTGTCCATTTCCGGATAAATCGACGAAAAAAGCTCAAAAACAGCGTCATTCATAACCGTACCTATTCTGTACACAAAATTTGCGTCTCCGTTTTCGCCGATAAGCATCACAAAAGCGTCGGCATTTTCACTTATAAATACGCAGAATTTTTCAAGAATATCAATGGGCGTTTCCAGTATGGTATTAGGATTAACCGTTTTAATTATTTCGTTAAATTCATCGTAAAGACTGTTCTCGATTGACTCAACAAGGTCGAATATGTCTTTATAATGCAAATAAAAGGTGCCTCTGTTTATCTCAATAAGGTCAGTCAGCTCTTTAACAGTTATTTTGTTTATGCTTTTTTTCTTTGCGAGCTCGGCAAGTCCTTTCCTGATAAGCTTTTTTGTACGCTTTACACGACTGTCATTGTCATTTACGGGCATTTTGCTGTCTCCTTGATTTTTCAGTTACTTGTCATTATACCTGTCTCTTATACACATCTGACGCTGCCGACGAAGGCTTAGGT
>CAMGDG010000097.1 GCA_946041635.1 uncultured Clostridia bacterium | reverse complement strand
TTTTAATATATTTGTGTTATAATTATCAATATATTGGATTTTTCTACATGTTGCCGTAAATTTAAGCGGCTCGCGGAGGAATAATATGAGAAAAAAGTCTCCTGTCCGAAACAGTAAAAACCACAAGAAAATAAATAAATCTCTGCTTGCGGTCCTTGCCGTTCTTTTCACAGGATTTCTTACCTGTGTAATTATCGGCTCTTATGTTTTGTTTGATGTAATCAGAACAGTTAACGGCGACAGATTGATTGACCTTGAGTTTTATAAGCAAAATCAGGACCAGACAACTATTATTTACGCAAACGACGCAGAGAACAATCCTGTTGAGCTTGCCCGTCTGCACGGCGCACAGAACCGTGTTTGGGTGAGTAAGGACAATATGTCCGAATGGATGGGCAAAGCCTTTGTTTCGTTAGAGGATAAGCGTTTTGAAAAGCATGACGGTGTTGACTGGGTGCGAACAATCCTCGGCGTTGCGAAGTCAAAGTTTAAACAGGGCGGCTCAACCATCACCCAACAGCTTATAAAGAACTTGACAGGGGAAAACGGAAGAACCGTTAACAGAAAATATAATGAAATTCTCTCCGCAATGAATTTGGAAAAGTATTACGATAAGGATGTAATACTTGAAGCGTATTTGAATACGGTTTATTTAAGCCACGGCTGTTACGGCGTGAAAACCGCCGCCGAAACATATTTCGGAAAAGATGTCTCGGAGCTCAATCTCGCCGAATGTGCTTCTCTTGCCGCCATAACGCAGTCTCCGGGAGAGTATGACCCTCTTTGGAATCCGGAAAACAATAAAGTGCGCCAGGAATACTGCCTGCGTTCCATGCTTGAACAGAAAGTCATAACACAAGAGCAGTACGATGAGGCTGTTGCATACGAGCTTATATTTACAAACAGCGAAAAGTATGTTGAAAAAGAGGATAACAGCGATAAGGATACCGCCGTTGACAATGAAATTCAGAGCTATTATGTTGACTATGTAATAAGCAGTGTAATCAAAGACCTTAAAGCGGCAGGATATTCTCATTACGAAGCCACGAAGATGATTTATTCAGGCGGACTTCGGATATATTCCGCCGTTGATACAAAGGTTCAGGATATTCTTGAAGATGTTTATGTTCACCGCACCAATTTCCCCAGCGAGCGTGTAAGCTCCGTTGAGGATCAGGCACAGTCTGCGATGACGATAATGGATTACAGCGGCAGAGTTGTGGCTATTGTGGGCGGAGCAGGCGAAAAAACCGAAAACCGCTCAAATAACCGTGCGGTTTCAGCCGCCCGTCAGCCCGGTTCTTCAATAAAACCGTTGAGTGTTTACGCTCCCGGCATTGAAGAAAACTATATTACATGGTCATCAAAAATCAAAAACTACGGCATTACATGGAAAGGTAAAATCTGGCCGACGAACTACGGAGGAGACCCGGGATCTCCCAACAGTTTCCTGACAGTGCAGTATGCACTTGCCATCTCATACAATACCGTTCCCGCTCAGCTTTTGATGATGATGGGATTTAAGACGAGTTACAGCTATCTTACCGAAAAATTCCACATAAGCACCCTGAATCCGGATATCGACAGTCAGGCGCCGTCTGCAATGGCAACAGGCGGTACAAACGGCGGTATTACAACCCTTGAAATGGCGGCGGCATATGCTTCCTTCGGCAACGGCGGTAAGTATTATAAGCCTTATTGCTATTACAAGGTAACTGACAGCACGGGTGAAAATGTAATTTTGCAGAACAATCCTGAGGGCGAGCAGATTATTTCTCCCGAATCGGCATATGTAATGAACGAGCTTATGCGTACTGTCGTCACTTCATCTTACGGTACAGGCCGTAATTACGGCGTAAAGGGCTTTACAACCTATATGAAAACAGGTACTACTACGGACAATTTCGATAAGTGGTGCTGTGCAGGTACGCCGTATTATGTTGCGGCTGTTTGGTTCGGCTATGACTATAATAAAGAGATTAAAGCCTCGGGTAACCCGGCAGGCCTTATTTACAAAACGGTTATGGACCGTGTTCACAAGGGACTTGCCGTGAAATCCTTTGAGCAATATACAGACCAGGTAGTGCAAAAAGCATATTGCACTTCTTCGGGACTTTTGGCAGGCAGCGGATGTACATCAAAGGCAATGGGTTGGTATAAGCTTTCAAATCTTCCCGGAGTGTGTGCAAGCTGTAACGGAGCTCCGCCCGTTTCCGAGAATAATGAAACAACTTCTGCGAGCAATCCGGAAACCCCCACAGAGAGCACAACCGCCCCCGTGGCAGAAACAACCACTCAGCCTCCTGCGACCGAGCCTCCCGCAAATCCGGAAACTCCGGCAGCATAAAAAATACGCCCATCTTACGATGGGCTTTTTATGGTTAATACAGATTATAAGGTGAATTAAATGAAAAACAGAAAAAAAGCATATCTCGTTTTGGCTGACGGAACAGAATTTGAAGGCTACTCTATGGGAAAAGAGGGCGTAACAATCGGTGAGGTTGTTTTCAATACCTGCACATCAGCATATACGGATATTCTATCCGACCCTACATATTACGGACAAATTGTGGCGCAAACTTATCCTCTTGCCGCCAACAGAGGCGTTATGCCTGAGGGCGACGGCAGTGAGATTATGTCAAGCGGATATGTTGTTCGGGAATGGTGCGATGTTTGTTCCGACGGCGGCGAAGTGAGCCTGGACAGTTATCTTGCTTCAAGAGGTATAGTCGGCATATGCGGCATTGATACAAGAAAGCTTACAAGATATTTGCGTGATAAAGGATATGTTAACGGTGCTATTACCGATTCTCTTGATAACAAAGAGGAGCTGCTTGAAAGAATAAATAAATATACAATATCGGGCGCCGTTAAAGAGATTTCCGTCAAGGAACCCATAAAATTCAGCGGACATAGTGTAAAATATAATGTTGTTGCCATTGATTACGGTTCGCCCCGCAAACAGCTTAACGCATTTTTGCTTAACGGCTGTAATGTGACGCTTGTTCCGGCGTTTACATCGGTTGATGAAATAATGAAATATTCACCTGACGGAATTGTGCTTTGCGACGGTCCCGCCGACCCTGACGATGAACCCGAGCTTATTGAGAATATTAAGGAAATTATTAAAAAAGATGTTCCCGTTTTTGCTATCGGATTAGGTCATCAGATGTTGGCTCTTGCGGCAGGCTTTAAAATTATTAAGATGAACAAAGGCCATAGAGGCTCAAATCAGCCTGTAAGAATTGAGGGTACAAAGCGTATTATGGTTACCGACCAGAACCACGGCTATTCGGTGGATAATTCTTCGGTTTGCGGTGATACAGCCGAAATAATTATGACAAATGTTAACGACGGTACCGTTGAGGGCTTAAAATACAAAAAATTCAAGGGCTTATCTGTTCAGTTTACTCCCAAAGGCGATGAGGACAGCAGCACGGGATTTATTATACGCGACTTTTTCAAAATGATGGACGGTGAGAGTAATGAATAAGTACAGTAAAATATTGGTTATGGGTGCAGGCCCCGTAAAAATCGGGCAGTCTCTGGAATTTGATTACTCCGCCCTGCAGGTGTGCCGTGCTTTAAAAGAGGAGGGCATTACCGTTGTCTTTGCTAATTCCACCCCTTCTGCTCTTGCAACCGATAAAATGTTTGCCGATAAGGTTTATATCGAACCTCTCAATATTGAGAGCGTAAAAAAAATACTTTCCCGGGAGCGTCCCGACGCATTGCTTGCAACGGCAGGCGGTGATGACGGACTTGAATTGAGCCTTGAACTTTTCCAGAACGGATACCTTGACGAAACTGGCACAAAGCTTTTGGGTGTTGACAGCGACATAATCCGAAGTGTAAAAAACCGCCATTCCTTTGCAGAGGCGCTTGAAGAGATGGGCGAGCCTTCCGTTGATTCCATTGTTGTAAACAGCTCGGAGGAAGCGTGCGATTTTGCCGATAAAGTGGGTTATCCCGTTATAGTTCGTCCTGCATTCACTCCCGCTCGGGAAAGTGCGGAGTTTTGCTATACAAAAGAACAGCTTTTTGAAAAAGCCCAAAAAAGCATAGAGGCTTCAATCGTAAGTCAGATTATGATTGAAAAAAGTATTGCAGGCTGGAAAGAAATTGAATTTGAGGTTATCAGGGACAGCGAGGATAACTGTATCAGCGTTTCAAGCGTTGAAAATATCGACGCAGTAGGTATCCATACGGGGGACAGTATCGCCGTAATACCTGCCCAAACTTTAACGGATTCAGAGCATACATGCTTGCG
>CAMGDG010000096.1 GCA_946041635.1 uncultured Clostridia bacterium | reverse complement strand
TAAAACTGTATACTATGTCCTTGCACTCCTGTTTACTATGTTATTACACTATACAGCTTGCTCTCGCCGTTGGATTACATAAAATCTAACGGGCAGATGTGGGCATCTGCCCCTACAAGTTCACCAAAAAATACAGTCGCCTTGTAGGGGACGGTGCCTTTCACCGTCCCGCAAAATCAATTCTCAACTAACGCCGTACCGGGATAATAATGCTCTAAAACCTCTTTATAAGAAAATCCCTGCCGTGCCATAAAATCGGCGCCGTATTGGCTCATTCCCACGCCGTGACCGTAGCCGCTGACGGCAAAAATACATCCGCCGTCTTTAATTGTGCAGGTAAATGTACTGCTTTTCAACGAAAAATATGATCTGATATCCGTTCCCTTGAACGCTTTACCGCCTATGGTTATTTCCTTTACCATGCCGGTAGGCGTTCTTTTTATTTCTTCAATCCATTTTGAAGCGTCCTCACCAAGAACCGCACCTTGTTTTTCAACAGCGTCTTTAAATTCATCAGCGCTCACCGAAACCTCAGAGGAGTAGTCCGGGGAGAGCTTGTCGCCGTCACTTGTAACGGATATAAGATACGGATAATTGCCTCCCCAAACATCGCTTGCGTTTTCCGTTTTACCGTTGCTTATGGCGTGAAAAGCGGCGGTAATCGGTTCACCGTTGTATTGCAAAGTAAGACCGATAACCTCGTCCACGCACTTTTCGATTTTTTCACGGTATTTTTCGTAGTTTTCGCCCCATTTTTCCTTTTGCGCATCGGTACTTATATATCCCTGATGCGTTCCGCTGCTGTCCGAAATATCTGCGCCGTTCAAATCATCGCTTTTGTGAATCTTTGAGTATTCAAGCATAGTGTGTGACGCAATAATCTGTGCTTTAACGGCCTCCTCATGATAAACGGGGCTCATCTCTGCCGCCGCCGCACCGATAAGATATTCCCTTAGTCCTACCTGGGTAATATTCTTACTGCTCGCCGACATAATCTTTACCGTGGCGTCATCGGCTTTGATGGCGGCGTTTAATTCAGTATTTTCAACGCTGTCATTTTTGAAAAATTCGTTAGAAATCGCATCTGTGGCTTTTTTTACGGAGCAAAGGGGACATATTATCATTGCAAGCGCCAAAAAAAAGCATAACAAAGTGTAACTTTTCATTTTTATCGCTCCCTTTTGTTGACTTTATTTCCTGAATGTTATAAAATAATAAGGATTAGATTGGATAACTATTATATTTTGCATAGGAGGTAATATTTTGTCAGAGTATATTTCCAGTATCTCCAAAGAGGCTCTTTCAAGTTTATGTGAAGAGCTTAGAAAAAATAACCAGATTAACCCCGACTATTACGGAAGATTTGATGTTAAGAGAGGACTTCGTAATGCCGACGGAACAGGTGTTCTTGCAGGGCTTACAAGAATTTGTTCCGTTGAAGGATATTATATTGACGACGGTGAGCGTGTTCCCAAGGATGGTCGCCTTATTTACCGCGGAATAAATATGTCGGATATAGTTGAAAACTGTGAAAAAGAGGATCGTTTCGGTTATGAAGAGGTTGTTTGGCTTCTTCTTTTCGGTGCTCTGCCCACAAAAGGTCAGCTTGAAATTTTTAAGAAGGTTTTGGCGGAATGCCGCGAGCTTCCCGATGAATTTATCGAGGATATGATAATGAAAGCGCCGTCGCCCGATGTAATGAACAAGGTGGCGCGCAGCGTGCTGGCTCTATATTCTTACGACCCTAACCCCGACGATACCTCGGCTGAAAATGTGCTCCGTCAGTGCATCCAGTTAATAGCCCAGATACCCGTAATTATGACAAGCGCATATCAGGTAAAGCGCCGTGTATATGATAAAAAGAGTATGTTCTTCCATCAGAACAAGCCGGAGCTTGGAACGGCAGAGTCAATTCTCCGTTCAATCAGAAACGATAAAAAATTCACTCCCGAGGAGGCAAAGCTCCTTGATATTTGCATGATTATTCATGCGGAGCACGGCGGCGGAAACAACTCTACCTTTACAACACGCTGTATAACATCAAGCGGAACAGATACCTATTCTGCCATAGCGGCGGGCATCGGTTCTCTTAAAGGTCCCCGTCACGGCGGTGCGAATATTAAGGTTTACAAAATGGTTGAGGACATTAAGCAGAATGTTTCCGATATTACCGATGAAGCCAAGGTTGCCGATTATCTTACAAAAATAATGAATAAGCAGGCAGGCGACGGTTCGGGACTTATCTACGGTATGGGCCACGCAGTTTATACCCTTTCCGACCCGAGAGCCGTAATTCTTCGCCGTTATGCCGATGAATTTTCACAGAAAAAGGGCAGAGAGGACGAATTTAAGCTTTTGAGCCTTATCGAACAGCTCACTCCCGAGCTTTTTGCAAAGCACAGGGGAGATAAGAAAAAAATCTGCGCCAATGTGGATTTGTATTCAGGTCTTATTTACGATATGCTGGGTATTCCGCAGGATTTGTTCACACCTATTTTTATGGCGGCAAGAACAGCAGGCTGGTCGGCTCACAGAATTGAGGAAATTACATCAAACGGCAAAATTGTCCGTCCCGCCTATAAGAATGTAACAATTCCCCGTGCATATGTGCCTATGTCCGACCGTATTCAGCGTACAGAGGGAATTCAAAAAGAGTATATTCCCATTGAGGAGAGATAATTGCTATGAAAATAAAAGGAAAATACGAAAAAATAAAGCCCTTATCATCTCTTTATACGGTGCTCGGCGTTTTAGTCTTGGCTGTTCCTTTGAGAATGTATCAGCTTTTGAGCATAATTGAAGAAGATACGGGATTTTATAAAAATGTTGATTGGTCTGTTTATGTAATGTATGCTCTTGGAGTGACAGCAATAATCGTGCCGTACATTTTAACAAATCTTTCCAAAAATATTCCTGCGTCAAAATCTCCGTACAGGCGCAATAAATTGCTTGCGGCAGCTTCAATAATTTTTGCCATAGGCATTGTTATTGATGTTATTTCCGCATTTTCGTCTTTCTTCATAAACATCAAGAGCTTTACAGCCGCGGAAATATCTCTTATGGCTACTTTGAATCAAGGGCAGATACCTTTGCTTATCGAGGCTGTTATCGGAGTTTTTGCCGCAATATATATGCTTGTTTTCGGCATTTCGTATATCGACGGCAGAACAACGTATTCACAGTATAAATTCCTTGCCATTACTCCGCTCTTTTGGTGTATGAGCAGAATAGTTTTGCGTTTTGTGAGAAAAATAGCTTATGTAAATGTTTCGGATTTGATGCTTGAAATATTTATGCTTGCATTTATGATGATTTTCCTTTTGGCGTTTGCCAGAATTTCATCGGGACTTTCAGCAGGAACAGCAATGAGAAGTCTTTTCTCATCAGGCTTTGTGTGCATTTTCTTCTGCACAACGGCAAATTTGCCCCGTCTTATTATGGTTTTAACGGGGAATATGTCGAGACTTCCCGATGAATATCCGTTTTCTCTCTGTGATTTAGGATTTGCGCTGTTCGCCTTTGCATATATTTTAAATGCAATAAAATGTGCTAAGGAAAACGACTCCGCAGAGCTTTTGAAAAAATCGAGTTCCGAAAGTCCCAAGGAAGCGGAAATTGACGATAATTTTCTTTCGGAGTAATTTTTGATGGCTTTTTTAAGTAATGTTTATGTCGCTTTTACGCAGGTAGTTATACTGTTTCTTGTGGCAATGGTAGGCTTTGTGTGTCACAAAACGGGTATATATACGGAAAAAGCGTCACGGCTTACTACCGATTTACTGTTTTATATTGTAGCGCCTGCCATCATTATCCGTTCTTTTTTGTCAATGGAATATAACCGGGATGCGCTGAAAGGGCTGTTGATGGCTTTTCTCGGCGGCGTGTTTTTCCATGTGGTTGCAATGGCAATTTCTGCGCTCCTTTTCAATAAGGGAGATAAAGATACCGCCTGTATATTTAAATATGCGTGTGTTTACGGTAATGTGGGCTATATGGCTTTGCCGCTGGCGCAGGCTGTTTTGGGCGATGAGGGAGTTTTTTACTGCTCTGTAATTCTGGTACCCTTTAATATTCTTTCCTTTACCCACGGCGTCCGTGTTATGCAGGGAAAGGGCGAGGGCGCAAAGTTCGGAATTAAAAAATTGATTGTAAATCCCGGCGTGGTGGGAGTTGTGCTGGGGCTTCCGCTTTTCCTTTTGCAGATAAAGCTTCCCGAGATTATATACTCGCCGGTTTCTTATCTTGCAGACCTTAACACTCCCTTGGCAATGGTTATGTTCGGCACATATTTAGCCTCTGCCGATTGGAAAA
>CAMGDG010000095.1 GCA_946041635.1 uncultured Clostridia bacterium | reverse complement strand
ACACCTAAGCCTTCGTCGGCAGCGTCAGATGTGTATAAGAGACAGAGTATATATTGTATAATTTCAATTAAACTGGAATAATTTGTATTTTATTTTGTGTTTGGAGGCTAAAAAAATGAAAGTACAGTTTACCGAAACCGTCCTCAGAGATGCAAACCAGTCACTTATTGCTACAAGAATGCCCTTCTCGGATTTCGAGCCCGTTCTTGAAAAGCTCAATAAGGCGGGTTATTATTCTCTTGAATGCTGGGGCGGCGCAACCTTCGATTCCTGCCTTCGCTATTTAGGCGAGGACCCATGGGAGAGATTGAGAAAAATCAAGGCAAAATGCCCTGATACAAAGCTTCAAATGCTCCTTCGCGGTCAAAATCTTCTCGGATACAAGCATTATCCCGACGATGTTGTAAGAATGTTTGTTAAGAAGAGCGTTGAAAACGGTATTGATATTATAAGAATTTTTGACGCACTTAACGATACCCGCAACATTCAGGTTGCCGTTGATGAAACGATCAAAAACGGCGCTATTGCATCGGGTGCTATTTCCTACACCACAAGCCCTGTTCACACTCTCGCTAAATATGTTGAAACAGTTAAAGAGATGCAGAGCATGGGTTGTTCCACAATCTGCATTAAGGATATGGCAGGTGTTATGACTCCCAAGGAGGCAAAAGACCTTGTCAGCGCCATAAAGGACGCTGTTCCCGAAATGCCCCTTATTCTTCATACTCACTGCACAACAGGTATGGCTTATATGACAATCCTCAAAGCAGTTGAATGCGGTTGTGATATTATTGACACAGCTACTTCGTGCTTCTCAGGCGGTACAGCTCAACCTGCAACAGAAACAATTTATGATGCGCTTACAGAGCTTGGTTATGAAACGGGCCTTGACAGAAGCGTTTTGAAAGAAATCAATGACCACTTCAAGCCTCTCCGTGATGAATATCTTAAATCGGGACTTTTAAAGCCCAAGGCTCTTGTTACCGATACAGACGCTCTCACCTACAAGGTACCCGGCGGTATGCTCTCAAATATGATGGCAAACTTAGAAGATATGAACGCTCTTGACAGAATGGAAGAAGCGCTCCTTGAAATTCCCAAGGTTCGTGAAGATATGGGCTATCCTCCTCTTGTTACTCCTCTCAGCCAGATGGTTGGTAATCAGGCTGTTACAAATGTTCTTGTAGGCGAAAGATACAAGAATATTTCCAAAGAAATCAAGGCTTATATCAGGGGTGAATACGGCAAGGCTCCCGGTGAGATAAACGCAGACCTTCAAAAGAAGGTTCTCGGCGACGAGGCTCCTCTCACCTGCCGTTTTGCAGACACACTGGAACCCATGTTTGAAAAGACAAAGGCAGAGCTTGGCGATAAGGCAAAATCCGATGAAGATGTACTTTCTTATATCGCGTTCCCCGCACAGGCTGAGGCGTTCTTTGAAAAGAGAGCGGAAAAAGAAAACAACACTTTCTCATTCACAATAAAGAAAGTTGATTAAGGAGTGAACAAATATGAAATTAAGCATATTGGAAGCTCTTAACATTTCAGCAACGGGATTTATTGTTGTTCTCATTATTCTTGCGTTGCTTGCCTGTATTATCGTAGTACTTTCCAAACTTGTTCGCACCGTTGAAAAAGTTGCAAATAAGAAATCGGGCAAAGATTTAAAGCAATCAGATGCGGTAAAGAACGACACCGTTTCCGACGCCGCACCTGCCGCACCTTCGGCATCGGCTCCCACCGGTATGGTAGAGCTTTATAAAACAGGCGAAAAAACAGCCGCAACAATAATGGCGATTGTAAGTCACGAAAGCGGAATTCCTCTTAACAGACTTGATTTTAAGTCAATTAAATTAAAAGAGGACCTTGAGCTTTACAAGACTGATGACAAAACCGCCGCCGCAATTATGGCGATTGTCAGCAACCAAACGGGAATTCCTCTCAACAAACTTGCATTTAAGTCAATTAAGCTTATTGAAAAATAAAGGAGATATAATTATGAAATATGTTGTTACATTAAACGGAAACGATTATGAAGTTGAAGTTAACGAGCTTAACGAGGCTGTTGTTACATCTGTTGTTCCCACAACAGCAGTAGCCGCTCCCGTTGCAGCTCCTGTTGCCGCTCCCGCACCCGCAGCAGCTCCTGCGGCAGCACCGGCACCCGTTGCAGTAGGCGACGGCACACCCGTTAAGGCTCCCATGCCCGGAACGGTTCTTTCTGTAAATGTTTCACAAGGACAGGCTGTTAATGAGGGCGATGTTCTCTTTGTTCTCGAAGCTATGAAAATGGAGAACGAAATTGTTGCTCCCTGCTCAGGAACAGTTTCACAGGTTGCGGCATCCAAGGGAAGTTCTGTTGCTACTGATGATGTTCTTGCCGTTATCGGTTGATTGGAGGAGTTCCAATGTCAATCATTAACGCACTAATTGAAATTTTCAAAGATTCCAATTTTGTTAACCTTGAATGGCAAAACTGGGTGATGATCGGAGTTTCCTTTTTACTGCTCTATTTTGCTATTGTAAGAAAATTCGAGCCGTTGCTTCTTTTACCTATTGCATTCGGTATGTTGCTTGTAAACATATACCCTGAAATTATGTATGACCCTCTTATGATGTCATCTTATTCGGGTGAGAAAGTAGCAGGTGCCCATTGGTACGATACAGGCGTTTTAAGGCTTATTTATGCGGGCGTTAAATCCAGCATATTCCCCTGCCTTATATTTATGGGCGTTGGCGCTATGACAGACTTCGGTCCGTTGCTTGCCAACCCTTCAAGCCTTCTTTTAGGCGCCGCCGCACAGCTCGGTATATATGTTGCTTTCATTATCGCCATTGTAACAGGTCAATTCACGGCAGAAGAAGCCGCTTCAATTGCCATTATCGGCGGTGCTGACGGACCCACCGCAATTTACCTCACGGGTAAACTTGCTCCACAGCTTTTAGGACCTATCGCCGTTGCCGCATATTCATATATGGCGCTTATTCCGCTTATTCAGCCGCCGATTATGAAGGCTCTTACAACAAAGAAAGAACGCCAGATAAAAATGAATCAGCTTCGCACGGTAAGCAAGGCTGAAAAGATTATTTTCCCCATTGTTGTTACCGTTATCTGCGTTCTTATTCTTCCCTCTGTTGCCCCCCTTATCGGTATGCTTATGCTCGGTAACCTCTTTAAAGAGAGCGGAGTAACGGACAGACTTTCCGATACGGCGCAGAACGCACTCTGCAACATTGTTACTATCCTTTTGGGTGTAACGGTCGGTGCAACTGCCGAGGGCAAAACCTTCTTGGCTCTTAAAACTTTGCTTATAATCGGAATAGGACTTCTTGCCTTTGCTTTCTCAACAGCAGGCGGTGTTCTTTTTGCAAAGCTTATGAATGTAATTACAAAGGGCAGAGTTAATCCCCTTATCGGTTCAGCAGGCGTTTCCGCAGTTCCCATGGCAGCCAGAGTTTCTCAGGTAGAGGGCAGAAAATACAATCCCTCAAACTTCCTGCTGATGCACGCAATGGGACCGAATGTTGCGGGCGTTATAGGCTCTGCTGTTGCGGCAGGCTTCCTGCTTTCAAAATTCGGTTAATTCCAAACACAAACACATATATAAAAGCACCGATTCGTTCAAGTGAATCGGTGCTTTTTTCATAGCTTTATGGGAACTCGTTTATCAATTTCAATACTGTGAGGCGTTACCTTGCAATCAAAGGCAAGCAAATTAACGCCGTTTTCAGCCGCTTTTTTCAGTTCGTCGGCAAATTCGGGATGTGTTTTGCGGTTTGGCACAAAATATTTTACATCGTTCATTTGGATTACGAACAGCGCAATTGCTTTATAGCCCTCTTTAACGGCTTTTTGAAGCTCTTTAAGGTGTTTTACTCCTCTTACTGTCGGAGCGTCGGGAAAAGCCGTTACGCCGCCGCTTTCAAGGGTTACGCCCTTAACTTCAACGAATATTTTATCTGTTTCGGTTTCAATATAAATATCAAAACGGGAATTACCATAGGTGTATTCGGGTTTTATGAATTTTATTTTATCAAACAGTCTCGGAACATATTCAAGAGCAACGCTGTTTACAATCTGACTGTCCATATTTATGAGCCGTTCGCCCTTTTGGACGGCAATCAAATCATACTGTGTTTTACGGTTTGGATTATCGGATTTTTGCAGATAAACCGTTGTGCCTTGTACGAGAAGTTCTTTACATCTGCCTGTATTTTTCACATGGCAAACCTCTGTTTTTCCGTTAATTTCACAGTTTGCGATAAAACGGTTAGGACGGTCAATAAAACGACCTTTAACGATATTATTATATTCCATTTTTCACCTAAAAAATAACGGCAGAGTTTCCCCTG
>CAMGDG010000094.1 GCA_946041635.1 uncultured Clostridia bacterium | reverse complement strand
GCTTGCCCACGCAATCGGGTTTGTTTTTCGTCAATCGTCACATATTAGTGCGCTGTATTATGATATTTTACACAAAAATTTTGTTTTCTAAAAAAACATCTTCATTTTGTGGAATTTGTATAGTATAATACTGATGATTGACTTGCGGTTTATGCAAGTTAATACTGTTATTTTAGGAGATTGGAACTATGAACAAAACAGAGCTTGTTCAAAAGGTTAAGGGCGTTCCCGCATATGTTAAAGAGCATTGGAATAAGCCCAACGAGGGAGAATATCTTCCCCTTAAAGAGGTTGCGGCATACACCGCCGCACAGGCAGGTTCATACATATTTATGACCGCCTCCGGAATTATGGTATTTGCCGCTTCATATTTCTGCGGCGCCATTATGGGGCTTGCAGCCCTGGATTTTTCAATTATCAATCTTATAGGAACGGTTGTAGGGTATATCCTTATATTTTTAAACCCTATCGGTGTTTTGATATATGAAAATCACGGTCAGCTCACACCGAAAATGAGGGTATTTGCACATTGTGCATATATAGGTCAAATTCTTTTGGGATTAGCGTGTTATTTTGTACCGTCGGCACCCTTTGAATTCATTATGAGAGGACTGCCGCAAATTATAGGTAACATACTTTTCCTCGGCGGCATAACCAATTACATTACATGGTTTATCCGTAAAACATTCTGCGCAAAGTACGGCAGGCTCAAGCCTTTTATTTTGATTTGCGGTATTCCTGCGGCAATTATAATGTCTGTTATACCGTATCTTCCCATTCAAAATATGAGCTACGCAAACAGGCTTGTTATACTTCATTTTGCCTTTACCCTGATGAATTATTTTTACAACAGCTTCATAGGTATTAACGGTCTTGTTACCTTTATGACGCCCAACTCCCAGGAAAGGCAGAGACTTCACTCCATAGTTCCCATTATTACAGGTCTTTTCCCCTCCATTATCGGTATGTTCTTCCCCATCCTTATCGGCACAACAGGGGGATACCTTAACATTAAAACATACAAGGTCTTTGTTCCGATTTTTGCCTTTATAGGAGTTATTGTTACTTTGGCGGCGGCTTTCTGCAAGGAAAGAATAATTGAGCCGCCTATGGAAAAGCGCAAGAAGGTAACTTTCTGGAAAGGCGCAAAGAATGTTCTTAAAAACAAATATTTCTGGATTACCAACATCTCCAATGTTATAGGTCAATGGCAGGGGCTTGTGGGCAGCCTGCTTGCATGGTGGTTCATATATTCATTGAGAATGGAGTGGTTTATGGGCATTGCCGCAAACATTGTTGTTGTGGGAATGACGGCAGGTAATCTTCTTTGTCCCATACTTACAAAGCGTTTTCAGAAGAGGGATATTCTAATTTCTTTCAGAGCCGTAACACTTCTGACGGTATTCGGAATTGTTCTTGCCGTTAAGCTTGAAAACATATACATATTTATGATTTCAATGTTTTTGAAAAACACAATTGCACCCATAGTTGACGGTGTTAATGTGGGACTGAGCGCAGATATTCTCAACTATCACCAATGGAAATACGGTGAGCGTGCCGACGCTATGTCGGGAGTTTTCGGCTGGTTCCTGAACCCCATCAATATGGCTATCGGTCTTATTATCCCGTGGATGCTTAAAATGGTGGGCTTTACCTCCGACTGGGATGTGCTTTACGACACTCAAATCCTCAACAATGTATTCAACATATATACCTGGGGCTCGGTTATCGGTCTTGTGCTTGTCACTATTCCGTTTTTCTTCTATGACCTTACGAAAGAAAAACACGATATGTGCGTAAGGGAGCTTCAGGAGCGTCTTAAAGCAATTGAGGAATCCGACAGCAGTGACGGTGCCGTTGCGGCAAGCGAGGTGTAATTATGAAAAAACGGTTACTTATTATATTTTCCCTCATTCTTTGTATTTCGGTTATATTTTCCGGATGTGCCGAGCAGCTCGGCATGGGAAGCGATGAAATTTCCTTTAAGGTTGAAAACGGGGAAGCAACGGTAAGAGAAATTCCTGACGCTTCTACAATTACAGAAGTTACCATTCCCGATGAATACGAGGGCGTTCCCGTAACGAAAATTGCGGATTTTGCGGCGGTTAACATTGAAAGCATTGAGGTCATAAACATCGGTAAAAATGTTAAGGAAATCGGTTCTTGGGCGTTTGAAAACAATCAAAATCTTAAAGCCTTTAAAGTTTCAAAGGATAACCCGTATTTCTGCGATGTTGACGGCGTTTTATTCACAAAGGATATGAAAACCCTGCTTTTCTATCCCCTTGCAAGAGGCGTACAGGTTAAAGAGGAAACAAACGACAATGGGGAAAAATCAGAGGTTAAGTCCATTGAATATGAAATCCCCGAAGGTGTTGAAACAATACGGACAAAGGCTTTTTATAAATGTCAGTATTTAACGGAAATCACTATTCCCCAAACGGTTAAGGTGATTGAAGAAAAGGCGTTTTTCCGCTGCGGTGCAATGAAAGAGCTTGTTCTCCCCTCCTCCCTTGAAGTAATCGGCAAGGACGCATTTTCATACTGCACATCATTAACGGAAATAGTTATTCCGGCTTCGATTAAGCAGATTGACACATACGCTTTTTACAACTGCACAAATCTTTTAAAGGTTGACGTGCAGGCAAAAGAGAGCGATGTGACCTTGGGCGAAAAATGGTATCCCACCGACAACGGCAAATCCATAGGCAAGCTGGAAATCAACTGGGCATAAAAAGATACAACAAAAAAGACTTGGCGTGCCAAGTCTTTTTTTATTACTCTTATTTTGCGCATACGCTCTTGTATCTTGCTTCAATCTTTTCCCATTCCTCACAGTGGGCTGACTCGTATTTGTTGAATTCCTCCGCAGCGATTTTTGCGGTGATATAATCAGGCGATTTTGTATCAGCATTACATTTTTGGAGTGTTTGAACTGCGCCGTATATTTCCTCAACGGTGCTTATGAGAACATCATCGGAAACCTCGCCGTGAACGAAGTCGTCAAACAGAGCGCGTATTTTCAGCGCCTTTATCATTCCTGCACGCTTTTCCTCGGTAAGGTCATAGAAAAAGTACGGTATTACGGACAGCGCAGTTCCGATAAGCCCGCAAATAAGCATTATTCTTATAATGGGATTTCTGAAATCCGCATTGTAAAGGTCGTCGTAATTATCTGTTAAGCCGTTTGCTCTTAATATGAAAGGAATTGCGTATCCCGTAAGCAGAGCCAGACCGTTTCCTATCATTACTCCTGCCTGGTCAATAAAGCCCTCTATTCTGTCGCCGGTTTTATACTGCTGATAATCCATCATATCTGCTTTCATTGACGGCAGATATATTATTGAAAGTGCTCCGAACATATCCTTTATGAACATTAAAAGGAAGAACAGTATGTAGTTCTTATAGCAAAAGAGCATTAACGCCAAGCACAGGGTTTGAACGCCCAGCGACAAAAGGCATATTCTTTTTTTGCCAAGCTTATTGGTAAGGGGTGCGCCCAAAAGCATACCCGGTGTTGAGGCTTCGCCTTTCAGTATTACCATGATTGAATAAATATATTTATTATTCATTCCGTAATAGAACACCCATTGGAAAAGGTATGAATATCCCTGGCTCAAAAAGCCTATCCAACCCGACACATTTATAATCCAGAAATATTTATTCTTTGCAACTTTCTTGAAGCCCTCAAAAAAGCCCATTTTCTGAACATATCTTTTGGGAACGATTACCCTTTCTTTTGTACCGAAAACGCAAATCATACTCACGGCAAGGCCGAGAATACAGAATACGGGGAAAGCAATGCGGTAAGTTTTTAAATTGTCCATAGGTCCTATAAGGGGGATTACGGGATTGATTACGGTAGGCGCAAATGAATATATAATTGAGCTTACCTCGATTATCCACGAGCGCTCCTTAGAATTTGCGGACATAACCTGGACAAGCCCTGCATATGCCGAAAGATAAAAGGGCGAAAAGAACTGCAAAAGCGTATATACAACAAATACGGATATAAGCTTTTGATTGTACTCCATCGCTTCATAAGGCAAATAAACAAACAGTATTCCCAAAAATGCCGTAGGCAGCCCCAAGGTTAAAACATACGGTCTGAATTTTCCCATTTTACTTCTTGTATTATCAAACATCATGGCTCTTACAGGAGTAAAAATAAGTATTATCAGCGTTGAGAACACATTGATTGTCTGCAAATCAACGGCTTTAAGTCCGATGGAGGCACCCACAATCATACTGCCTGCATTAAGCACAATCATTCCCACGATTGCAATTATGAAATACACCCCTGCCCCGCCTACGGAATATGCGGCAAGCTCACGGTAAGATACATATTTACCCTGCGGAGCTGTTTTCCAATTTGCTTTTACCGTAAGCAGAGTGTTTTTTACAAGTTCGGGCAGTTTTTTCAGTTTGCTCATTTACAATTCTTCCTTTTTCGTTTTCTGCATTTATAATACAGCATTTTTTACAGAAAATCAAATATTATATATTGAAATAATG
>CAMGDG010000093.1 GCA_946041635.1 uncultured Clostridia bacterium | reverse complement strand
GTAATAAATATACCGTTATAAGCCTTGTCAATGCAACATCATAGATAAAGAACACAATGTTACCCGCAAGCAAAAGCAAGGGCATTGCCCACTTTCCGAAAGACGCCATATCGTCAAAAGAAATCAGCAGAATTTTTGTTATAATGAAATATGCGGTAATTACTGCAATATTGAAAATGATGTATTTTACAAGCCAGCACCAAAATCCTTTAAGTCTTTTTTCAAGCAACCCTTTAATAATAGGATAATAGCCAAAAAACAGCGCATACATAACCGCCGCTTCTTTATCTGCCACAACAAACAGCGAAAGCAGGGCAACTGAAAAATAAACGGTTGCGGCAAAGGCAGGTCCTATTTCAACTACCAATGCCATAAGCAACGCTCCGCTGACTGCGGGAATTGCGTAAGTCAAAGACGGGATTACGCCTGTCATAAACATAAGCACGATTGACATCGCGGCAACAACTCCGCCGAACGCCGCTTTAACCGAACGCTGTTTTCTGTTACTCATATCAACAACATGGGATTAAGTCCCCTCCCATACATTCACAGCAACAATCAGTACAAATCAAGCCGGAACAAACATCGCATGCATCGCAGCCTGTGCTGTTACGGGCAGTTCTGTATCCGCCTGCCGCATTGTTATTCATAGCATTAAAAGCGGCGGCATACTCGGGATTGCCGGGGTCGATTGAGCATGCGGTCTGATAACAGCGATATGCGTCGTTAAGCCAGCCTCTGCGCTGATGAATCAAGCCTTTGAGATAATGCCACTCTGCGGTGCGCATTGATGAGGGAATACCGTCAAGAATCGTTTCGGCATCGTCAATTCTGCCCGCATTGATACGGTCGCGAACATCGGAAAACTGTGAGGCAGAACCGCTGTTTCCCGCATAATCGCTTTGATTTGATGAATAATAGGCGCCTGTTCCTCTTAATTCATTGACAACGAAATCATAAGCGCTGTCAAGCTCTCTCATGCTGTTTGCTCTTTCCTCCGGGGAAAGCTCTGAATTCTGAATTTCACCTGCAATTCTTCTGTAAGCATCCATAACTTGCTGTTCGGTTGCATTTCTGCTTACTCCGAGGAATTCATACGGGTTGTTCAAATTTGTCACCTCTGTATTTTTCGACTGTTTTTTCCAAGCGGTAGCTCATGCCGTCGCAAATAATATTATCCGCTATGGTATTGAAATTATTTAACTTATTGGCTTTTAGCTGTTTGGAGAGCTCTCCCAACGACAGATTGACTGCCAAAAGAGCATCGTCTGTAAAGTTTTTGCTGTTTTTAAACGGATTGAAAGAGCCGCTTTTCATATCTTTCTCGTAATCGTCAAAAGCGTCAAGAAAATACACGGCTCTGCCTAACTGATAGCCGAATTTTTCCGCACTTTCCGCCTTGTCGCCGTTTTCACCGTATGCAAAAAGGTAACCGAGCATTTTTGCCGACGCATCTGCCGCCTCGTCAAGAGAAATATTTTCTTTCTTTTCGGCGGCGAACTGCCTCTCCATTCCCCTTTTTACGGTTTCAAAAATATCGGGGTATTTTTTCTGCGCTTTTCTTTTAAGACGCCAAAAATACGGATAAAGGAAATACAACGGTATTTTTTTCAACAAAGAACCGTCGTTTATATTATCCCTCAACTTAAAATATGACAGTATCACGGTTATTGTGCTTGCAAGGGAATACGCATTGCCCGAACAGTTTATTTTCAGGCATTTTTTACAAGGATTAAAGGTACAGCGGGAATTTTCGGCAGATATACCGTTATCGGAAATTCCGATTTTATACATCACAAAAAATGCGCCGTCATAGCTTAAAAGGAAGCGGGACATCAAACCGTATTCTTTTCCCATTTGCTTGCAAAGAGTGCAATAAACACCCTTATACGCCTCATATTCCTTGATTTTTAATTCGGGCTTATAAACGGTAACATATCCGAACATAAGGTCACCTTGGCATTCCCTTTAAAACCGTTTCGGCAGTTAACGGCTTATTCATCGTATAAATATGGACACCCTGAACGCCGTTTTTGAGCAAATCATTAACTTGTTTTACCGCAAAATCAAGACCTGCTTTGTGCAAGCTTTCGGGATTATCGGAATACTTATTGAGAAAAGCATTTACCTCATCGGGAATTTTAGTGCCCGATAAAGATATAATTCTGTCAATCTGCTTTATATTTGTTATTGGCATAATGCCTGCAAATACAGGGACAAAAACACCCTTTTTCCTCATCTTTTCGATGAAGGAATAGAATACATCATTATCGTAAAAAAGCTGGGTAATAAGAAAATCGACACCGCAATCAACTTTTTTCTTTAAGTTTTCAATATCCTTTTCCAAGCTGTCACACTCCGTGTGGCACTCGGGGTAACAAGCGGCACCCACATCAAAATAACCGTACTTTTTAATCTCCGTTACAAGCTCATAGGCATAGTCGTAATAATTGCCGCTGCGGGATGAAAAATTCTCGGGCAAATCCCCTCTTAACGCCAAAACATTGTCAATATTATTTGATTTTAAGCTTTCAAGAATATCTGCAATCTGCTCTTTTGTTGTAGAAGCACAAGTAAGGTGCGCCAGAGCGGTTGTATCAAGTTTGTTTTTAATAAGCGAGGCAATCTTAACGGTATATTGCGATGTACCGCCGCCTGCGCCGTAGGTCACGCTCATAAAATCGGGATTAAACGCCGCAAGTTCTCTGACGGAGCGTTCAATACTGTCAAAAGCGGAATCGGTTTTGGGCGGAAAAACCTCAAATGAAACAAGACTGTCTTTTACAGTCAGTTTTTCTGTTATCCTCATTCAAATCACCAAAAAAATAATATCATAAACACGGTATTTTATCAAGAAAATACTGTTATTTTAACACATAATTTACAAATGCTCCTCTCACACACGGCGAGAAGAGCATTTTAACTTGTTTTACATTACTTTATATCGTCAAACAATTCACTGCTTTTTATTATATCTTCATTTGTTACAGAACCCGTTGATTTTGCATCGACGGCTTTTTCTGCTTCAAGTAAAATATCACTGTAAGGAGTTGAAAGCTTGTTATTAACAAATTCTGCAAAGCTTTCGCCATTAAAAACAGGAGATTTTACCCTTTTATTGCCGTATTTATCAAAGAATATACCTGATTCGTAATACGGCGAAATACGGACAGTATTTACAGCTTCGATTTCTGCATTGACACTTAAAACATTCTTTGCCGTATTGCTGTACTGCGGAATGTTAAGCTTTGAAATTGCATAATAGTTTGCATCTGTCGGTACTGCCGTTGTGAAAATACCGAGGTTATTTTCTTCTGCGTACTTTTTAAGCACAAACACCGTTTCCGCCGAAACTCTGCCGCCTATTACAACAGCGTTGATATTTTCAAGTGCGGAACTGAAATCGGTTGTGTTCTTCTGCGCGTTAAGAATTCCGAAACGCCCGCCTTTACAAAGGATTCCTTTTTCGCCGCAAGGCAAGGCTCTTGTAACGGTTGAGCCGATATAACGGTAATCCACAGAGCAAAGATTTGAGCAGAAAGTGCAAACGCTCTCGCAACTGCTCTCATTAACCGGAACGCTCTTTACAAGAGGTGTTTTTTCACGCAGAGCGCCTGTGGGGCAAAGAGCGACGCACTGACCGCACATAATGCAGTCCGTATCGCCTAAGGGCTTGTTAAGCTCGGGCTCAACAACGGAATTAAAGCCGCGGTTAATAAGTCCCAAAGCCGTTTTGCCCATAACCTCATCGCAAACTCTTACGCAAAGTCCGCAAAGAATACATTTATCGCTGTTACGGTTTATAAGGTCGTTTTTATTCTCTGTGTTTCTGTTATGCTTTTCGCCTTTGAAACGAACAGGCTTAACATCGTAATCGTTTGCATACGAAATCAGTTTGCATTCGTAATAATCGTGACAGCCGCATTCAAGACAACGCATTGCCTCTTTTTTAGCCTGTTCCTCGGAAAATCCGAAATTGACCTCTTTAAAGTTTGTTTTTCTCTCTGTGGGAGCAAGATGGGACATTTTCGCCCTCGGCTCTTTGGGGAATCTTGTGAAATCAATGGAAGAATTATCACGCTCTACAAAATAGGGTTTCTTATATCCAACCGTTTCGCCGCAGAGATAACGGTCGATAACAACGGCGGCTTTATTCGCCTCGCCTATTGCGGCAATGGCAATATCCGCGCCCTTGTTTGTTGCGTCGCCTACGGCAAAAACACCGTCAACAGAGGTTGTAAATCTGCTTTCGTCCGCCGAAATTGTGTTTCTGCGTGTTGCTTCCAATTCCTCAAAGCCTTCAAGATTGGGATACTGACCGATAGCCATTATAACGGTATCAAGGGAAAGTGTTTCCGTTTCTCCCTCAATCGGCTCGGGACGACGGCGTCCGCTTTCGTCAGGCTCGCCGAGACGCATTTTCTGCAAAAGAGCACCTGTCAGTTTTCCGTTTTCGCCTGTAAACTCAATGGGATTTGTAAGATACTTATATACAACGCCCTCCTCCTCGGATTCGA
>CAMGDG010000092.1 GCA_946041635.1 uncultured Clostridia bacterium | reverse complement strand
GGATATAAATATAACCTCCATTTTGAACACGGCGAAATTGCGGGAGAAATGCAGAAAGAGATTTACAATAAGCGTGACACAGGCTCCCGTATCCGCTGGAAGCCGGATTTGAAGGTCTTTACCGATATAAATATTCCTCTTGAATATTATCAGGAAACTATTAAAAGACAGTCCGTTGTAAATGCCGGTATAAAGTTTATACTTAAAAATCAGATTTCCGGCAGTTCCTTTGAAACCTTTGAATATGTGTATGAAAACGGCATTACGGACTATGTAAAGGAAGTTGCCGCCGATACGGAGATGTCTTCCGTTCAGTTCTGGTCAACCGAAAAGGTGGGCAGAGACCGTGAAGATATGAAGGATTACAGGGTTAAAATAACGGCATCTCTCTGTTTTTCCAATAAAATCCAGCTTAAAGAGTATTATCACAATTCCAGCTTTCTTGAACACGGCGGAGCGCCCGAAAAAGCTTTCAGAAGCGCTTTTGTTTCGCAAATCGACAGTTATCTCAAACAAAACGGAAAATACCTTAAAACCGACGCAAAAATTAACTATCAGGATATTGAGGATTGCCTGATACTTGTTGTATCGTCCTTTTCAACCCAGACTTCATATGAAAACCAGACCAAAAAGGCAATTACAAATAAGTTTATACAGGAGGCTATGACCGAATTTTTCCGTCATCAGCTTGAAGTGTATTTTATTGAGAATAAGCTTGATGCAGATAAAATCGCAAACCAGATTCTCATAAATATGCGTTCAAGAATTAAAGCCGAAAGTACAAGGATAAACATAAAAAAGACGCTTCAATCGGGCAACGATATGACCTCCCGCGTGGAAAAATTTGTTGACTGCCGAAGTAAAGATGTAAACGAGCGTGAAATTTTTATCGTTGAGGGTGATTCGGCTCTCGGAGCATGTAAGCAGGCCCGTGACTCGGCATTTCAGGCGATAATCCCCGTAAGAGGTAAAATTCTTAACTGCTTAAAGAGCGAATACGATAAAATTTTCAAAAGCGATATTATAACGGACCTTGTAAAGGTTCTCGGCTGCGGCGTTGAGGTAAATACAAAATCCAATAAGGAGCTTTCGCTGTTCAATATTGAAAATCTCCGCTGGAATAAGGTAATAATCTGTACCGATGCCGATGTGGACGGTTTCCAGATAAGAACGCTGATTCTCACAATGATTTACCGCCTTATGCCCACAATAATAAAAGAGGGCAAGGTGTTCATTGCGGAATCTCCTTTGTATGAAATCCGATATAAAGACCAAACATATTTTTGCTATACGGAAAAAGAAAAGGCAGATGTGCTCGCAGAAATAGGCGACGGAAAATATACAATTCAGCGCTCAAAAGGACTTGGTGAAAACGATGCCGATATGATGTGGCTCACCACAATGAACCCGAAAACAAGGCGCTTGATTAAAGTTGAGCCTGATTATGACCCACAGGCAGTTGCGGATAAATTTGATTTGCTTTTGGGCGATAATCTTCAAGGCAGAAAAGACCATATCGCCGAAAACGGATATATGTATATTGATTTGGCAGATATTTCATAATGTAGGGGCGGGGCTCTGTGCCCACCCGTAATAAAATCCTTTCAAGGAGTAAAATTTATGGCACGAAAGAAAAAAACGGTTGAGCCCGAAATGACTGAGGAGCAGGTTAACGCCCACATTCTCGGCGCAGGCGAGGTTGTTGAGCAGTATATTACCGAAACTCTTGAAACAAACTATATGCCTTACGCCATGAGCGTTATCATGTCCCGTGCAATTCCTGAAATTGACGGCTTTAAGCCCTCACACAGAAAGCTTTTATATACAATGTATAAAATGGGGCTTTTGAACGGCGGCAGAGTAAAATCCGCAAACATCGTGGGCAGAACTATGCAGCTTAATCCCCACGGCGATGCGGCAATTTATGAAACTATGGTACGCCTTGCAAAGGGCAATGAGAGCCTTTTGCACCCCTATGTTGATTCAAAGGGTAACTTTGGTAAAGCATATTCAAAAAATATGGTTTTCGCCGCCTCCCGTTATACCGAGGCAAAGCTGGAGCCTATTGCTTATGAGCTTTTCCGTGATATTGATAAGGATACGGTAGATTTTGTGGATAACTATGACGCCACAATGAAAGAGCCTACATTGTTGCCTGTAACATTTCCATCGGTGCTGGTAAATGCCAATACAGGTATCGCCGTAGGTATGGCGTCGTCAATCTGTTCCTTTAACCTTAAAGAGATTTGCGACACAACCGTAGGGCTTATAAAGAATCCCGATTTTGATATTACCGAAACGCTTAAAGCTCCCGATTTTATCGGAGGCGGCAAGATTATATACGACCGTGAAGCAATGAACGAGATTTACCGTACAGGTCGGGGCGGCTTTAAGGTAAGAGCAAAATATGAATACGATAAGGCGAACAACTGCATTGATATTACCGAAATTCCCCCCACAACAACGGCAGAAGCAATAATTGATAAGATTATTGAAAAGGTAAAATCCAATTCCGTCAGAGAAATCAGCGATATTCGTGACGAAACCGATAAAAAGGGACTTAAAATCACAATCGACTTAAAGCGGGGCACCGATGCGGATAAGCTTATGCAAAAGCTTTATAAAATGACTCCTCTTGAAGACACATTCTCTTGTAATTTCAATGTTTTGATTGCAGGCGTACCCCGTGTTCTCGGTGTTTCCGAGCTTTTGCAGGAGTGGATTGCTTACAGAACCGAGTGCGTCAACCGCCGTGTGTATTTCGACTTGACAAAGGCAAAGGACAAGCTTCATCTTCTTTTGGGACTTCAAAAAATACTCCTTGATATTGACAAGGCAATAAAAATTGTCCGTGAAACAGAAGAGGAGCAGGAGGTAGTCCCCAATTTGATGATTGGCTTCGGCATTGACAGAATTCAGGCTGAATATGTTGCCGAAATCAAATTGCGTCACCTTAACCGTGAATATATCCTTAAACGCTTGCAGGATGTTGAGGATTTGAAAAAGCAGATTGAGGATATGGAGGATATTCTCGCCAATAAATCGAGGGTTAAAAAGATTATTGTCGGCGAGTTAAACGAGGTATCTCAAAAATACGGTAAGGAGCGCCGCTCCGAGATTATCTATTCGCAGGAAATCGAGGAGGAGCAGGAAGAGGCGGAGGAAATTCCCGATTATCCCGTTACTCTTTTCTTTACCAAAGAGGGCTATTTCAAGAAAATTACTCCCTTGTCATTGCGTATGAGCGGAGAGCAGAAGCTTAAAGAGACCGATGAAATTGTTTCAACTGTGGAAACTACCAATAATACGGAGCTTTTGTTCTTCACCGACCAATGTCAGGTTTATAAATCAAAGGTGTCGGATTTTGACGATACAAAGGCGAGCGTTTTGGGCGATTTCGTCCCCTCAAAGCTTATGATGGACGAGGGCGAGTCGGCAATTTCAATGGTTGTCTTAAAAGAGTATAAGGGCTATATGCTGTTCTTCTTTGAAAACGGAAAGGTTGCAAAGGTGGATATTTCCGCTTACGAAACAAAAACGAACCGCAAAAAGCTTATAAAGGCTTATTCCGATAAAAGTCCCATTGTTGCGGTGGTTTATGCAGAAGCCGACAAAGAGCTTGTAATGCGCTCCACGGCAGGACGGTATCTGCTCTTTAATACAGGGGCAATTTCCGCCAAAACCACAAAGGACAGTCAGGGCGTTTCCGTTATGACTCTCAAAAAAGGACACCGTATCGACAGCGTTACGGAGTACAGCGAGGGTATGTTTGCAAAGCCCACCCGTTACAGAACAAAAAATCTCCCTGCCGCCGGTGCAATTTTAAGCGCCGAGGATCAGGGCGAGCAACTGACTTTCTGATTGTAGGGGCGATTCACGAATCGCCCGAAAAAATACCGCAAAACAATTTTCAACAGGGTAGGGCGGGGGCTTGCCCCCCCGCCGAAAAATACCAATAAAAAACCGACTGTAATATTACAGTCGGTGCAGACAGTATCGGCAAACGCAAATTGATTTCACTTTCTGTCTGCAAAAATAGTATTTACGGTCCTTTCTACTTAATTCATTGAAAAAAATGGTACTTTTTATAAAAAAAGACTTGCTTTTTCTCTTAGCTTATGATAGAATATCAAGGCTGTTAAATATACAAGGTTTGGAGGTATCAGAAATGCCGGCACTTCAGATAGCTTTCGGTGTAGTTCTTATATTGCTTGCAGTTGGTATAATAGTATTGGTGCTTATGCAAGAGGGTAATCAGCAGGGACTTTCGGGTGCCATTTCCGGTGGCTCGTCCGAATCCTTCTTCGGTAAAAACAAAAGCAGAACCAATGAGGCAAGAGTAGGTTTTATAACCAAAATTGTTGCAGCAGCGTTCTTTATTTTAGCTCTTGTTGCTTGGGTAGTAATGCTCTTTGTTTAATTTTAAAAAACAACCCGACCTTGTCGGGTAATATGATCCACTAGCTCAGTTGGCAGAGCACTTGACTTTTAATCAAGGTGTCCGGAGTTCGAATCTCCGGTGGATCACCA
>CAMGDG010000091.1 GCA_946041635.1 uncultured Clostridia bacterium | reverse complement strand
TTAGCGGTGAGAGTTTTGCCGTCCAGAACGGGCTTTTCGGCGTTGAAGGGCTTAACCTTGGAGGCAGTTACGCTGTTTTCCTCTTTGGGGTCATAACCGCTCATTTCGATGTGTTCAAGAACCTCAAATCCTTCAAAATCAAGAAGAGAAATATCAAAGAGTACATCTTCTTCCAGATTTCTGTTAACCGCAAAAACAGTAAGATTTTCTTTGTCCTCGCTCAATGTTGCAAGAGCCTCAATATCAGGCACATCCGTAAATTCCTTTGTGTCGTGCTTGGGACTGTCAACATTTGAAACAAGAGTGTAGCCTCTGCCAAAGTTAGAAAGGTGCATAAAGGGATAGAAGATAGTCTGTTCCCAGCACTTTCCGCCGTTTTCCGTCATAATGGGAGCAATAACATTAACAAGCTGTGCAAGGCAGGCAACCTTAACTCTGTCGGCATGCTTCAAAAGCGTCATAAGCAGGAGAGCCACTAAAAGTGCATCCTCAAAATTGTATATGTCTTCAAGCTGATGGGGCGCTGTGCTCCATCTTTCAACATAATCGCCGTTTGAATGATACCATACGTTCCACTCGTCAAAGGAAAGGTTAACCTTGTGCTTTGAGTGTTTCTTGCCCTTTATGTAGTCGCAAATGCAAACAACGGTTTTGATGAAATCGTCCATTACCATGTTCTTTGCAAGGAAGCTGGGAGTATCGTTGCTGCGGTTATCAAAGTATATGTGAAGTGAAACATAGTCAACCTTGTCATAAGCCAAATCAAGAGTTGTTGACTCCCACTCACCGAAGGTGCGCATACCCATATTTGAACTTCCGCAAAGCACGGTTTCAATAGAGGGGTCAGTCCATTTCATAACCTTTGCCGCTTCGCTCGCCGCTCTGCCGTATTCGTAAGCGGTTTTGTGGCCTATCTGCCAGTCGCCGTCCATCTCGTTGCCCAAGCACCAAAGCTTGATGTTATGGGGCTGTTCATAACCGTGGGAACGGCGCAGGTCACTGTAATAAGAGCCGCCGGGATGGTTGCAGTATTCAACAAGATTACGCGCTTCCTCAGCACCTCTGAGGCCTAAGTTTACAGCCATCATACATTCCGTATTGGCTTTTTTACACCATTTGGCAAATTCGTTTGTTCCGAAAAGATTGGGTTCTGTAACACCCCAAGCAAGCTCCAGCTTTTTAGGACGAAGCTCAACAGGGCCGACGCCGTCCTCCCAGTTGTAGCCGGAAACAAAGTTGCCGCCGGGATAGCGCACTATGGGAACATTGAGCTTTTTTATTTCCTCAATAACATCGGTTCTGAAACCGTCCTCATCCGCAAGAGGGTGGTCGGGCTCGTAGATTCCGCCGTAAACCGCTCTGCCGAGATGTTCGATAAAAGAACCGTAAATTCTTTTGTCAATTTCGGCAGCGGTAAATTCCGATACCAATGTCATTTTTGCTTTTTTCATATGTACCCCTCCGTGTCAGGATTATTTTTATTCTGTTTCTTGCTTGTTACGCAAGAAATTTGCCAATATTTCAGCATTTTCATCCAAATCCATTACAAGGCAGGCGCCCACGCCGGAAATTCTCTTGTTTGACCATGTTTCATCAGCGGGAATTTGCTGCTGAACAATGCTGTAATTATAAGCCTTATCGAGAACGGCGTCAATACCGAGTTTTTTCATTTCATCTGCGGTAATATTTGTTTTAATCAGCGGGATTATTGTTTCGGCAAGCTCTAAAAGCGCCTGCGGTTTTTGCAGTTTTGCTTTTCCTACTATTGCCGTTATGACCTTGCGCTGACGCTGTGTTCTCATAAAGTCGGAATCAAGGTATCTCATACGGCTGTACCAAAGAGCCTCGGTTCCGTTCAGGTGGATATTTTCACCCGCTTCAAGGGGGAGGTATCCGCCGCGGTCGGTAGGCGTCTTTTTACTGTATGCACTCTCTTTTTCCGTTACTTCAACTTCAATTCCGCCCAGCATATCCACAACCGTTGTGAAAATTTCAAAGTCAACGAGCATATAATAAGGAATTTCCACCTTGAAATTAAGTTCAAGGGTGTCAACAAGCCCCTGAATACCTCCGCGGAAATATGCGGCGTTGAGCTTTTCTTTCTTTCTGCCTGCAATCTTAACATAAGAGTCACGCAGGAACGATGTGAGCTTAATTTGACCGTTTTTGTTGTCAATCGTCAAGAGCATCATTGTGTCGGACCTTGACGAAACATCACTTTCCCGTGCGTCAACGCCGATAAGTAAAATATTTGTCTGCTCGCTGTCACGGTAAAGCTCGGAATCGTCTATGTATTCATTGTCCTTTAAAGGCTCGTCCGTGTTAAAGGACGAAAGAAGCCGGTTTACGGTGTTGTAACCGTAAAAGCCAACGCAGGACACCGCCGCAATCGAAATGCACAGCAAAACCAAAACAGTGTTTCTTACGGGGTGATGCTTTTTCTTCTTTTTCTTTTTCTTTTCGGGAATAATATCGGCGTACATCTCGCTTACATCGCCGTATTCATATTCCTGACGGCGGCGGTTCTGCACGGAATTATTATATTTTACCTCAAAAGATTCGGGGATTTTAGAAACAGGGGATTTCTGAGCTTCGGGTGAATAAGAAGAAATATCTTCAAAGCCTTCATCGGACGAACTGCTGAAAATATCTTCAAAACCGTCGTTCTTCGAGGAGTTGCTGAAAATATCCTCAAAATCGTCGCCTGAGTTTTTAAAACGGTTATCTGCCAAGACGCACCCTCCTTGCACATAATAAATACATTTTACAACAGACATTCAAAAATCACAACATTTTTTTGCAAAAATATAGTCCTTTTAAGAAAAAATTAAGGAATATTACGCAACATATGCTTGCAACATATGAGTAATTTATGTATAATTGTATTCAGTTACAGTTTGACCGATTTTTTTTGGTCTTTAATTTCGGGAGTAAACATATGTTAGGAAAATATGTTAGGGTAAGGGTAACTTGCCCTATGCACTCCACTGACAGCGTAAACGGAATTTCGTATGAATTGAATTACGGTACTGTTGAAAGCGGGCTGTTGCCCCGTTCTCCTGTCAAGGGTGCTTATATTATGGGAGTAAATCACAAGGTCCGTGTTTTTGAGGGCAGAGTTATTGCCATTATCCGCAGAAAAAACACAGAGGGTATAATTCTTGTTGTGGCTCCGAAAAGTAAAAGATATATAGTCCACGATATTGAGGACGCTGTTGCCTTTGCCGAGCCTTACGGCAGTTATGATATAAGCTGTTTATACGAGTGCTCCTGCGGCGCCGTTGTTTACAGAATTATCAACGGTGAAATCCGTTATCTGCTGATTAAAAATAAAAGAAGCTCCAACTGGGGCTTCCCCAAAGGCCATATGGAACGGGGCGAAAATGAGAAAGAAACCGCATACCGTGAGGTGCTTGAAGAGGCGGGTATAAGAATTCGTTTTTTGCCTGATTTCAGATACCGTTCGGAGTATTCAATTCAAAACAGAATTGAAAAAAAGGTAATAATTTTCCTTGCCACTACCGACGATACCAATACCGTTATACAGCGTGAGGAAATTGAGGAGTATTTGTGGCTTGGCTATGAAAAGGCGTTAAACTCATTAAAGTTTCCTAACGACAAATTCCTATTGAGAAAAGCAAAGGAATATCTTGAAGGTGCGGGGGTTGCCGATGATTGAAAGTATAATTGACACCATTATGACTTTTCTTCGGGACAAGGTTCCCGATGAATTGACCGTATTTCTTATTTCACTGATGCCCGTGCTCGAAATCCGCGGCGGAATGATTGCGGCAAGGCTTTTGGAAATGGACTTTTTAAAGGCATTTGCAATTTGCTATGTAGGTAATATGCTGCCTATACCGTTTATTATTTTATTTATAAGAAAGATTTTTGAATTTCTGCGCCGTTTCAAGTTCTTTGAGAGAATTATAGTAAAGCTTGAAAAGAAAACGGAAAAGAATAAGGACAAGGTAATGCGGTACGAGGCATGGGGCTTGCTTTTATTTGTTGCAATACCCTTGCCGGGAACAGGCGGCTGGACAGGCGCACTTATGGCGGCGCTTCTTGATATTCGTATAAAGCGGTCATTGCCCATAATCGCCATCGGCGTGCTTATAGCAGGCTTTATAATGTCAGGGCTGACATACGGATTATTTCAGTTGTAAAAGAATAAAACAAAATGGGAGACACTTTTTAAAGAAGTTGTCTCCCGTTTTTTTGATTTGTTTGGATTTTGATGTTCAAATCCGATGTTCGATGTACATATGAATAAAACTACATGCGGTCACAGAGTCATTATTCTTACGATTACGCCGTTGGGTTATTGTAAAATTGATGGGCAGATGTGGGCATCTGCCCCTACAAGCGTGCTAAAAATTATGGTTAACTTGTAGGGGACGATGCCTTCATCGTCCCGTGAAAATCACGGAAAACTCACGGCGCAAATTGGCTTCCCCTTGAGGGGAAGCTGTCGGCGTAGCCGACTGATGAGGTGTATATCTCGAAAAAACCGTACCTAATCTCCGGTGGAAACCGATTATTGCCCCCCTTTGTCTGCTTCGCAGACATTTCCCCACACCGTGGGGAATCACCCTCGGGGAGGGTGAGGGAATTGCGGCGGGGGCACGGGTGTCCGGTGGACACCTCTGCGAATAAAATGAGCAGAAGTG
>CAMGDG010000090.1 GCA_946041635.1 uncultured Clostridia bacterium | reverse complement strand
TATCATTGAAAAAAGTCACCTTTGTCGGTAGACAAAAGTGACTTTTTTCATGGCGTTCCCGAGAGGATTCGAACCTCCGACCTACCGCTTAGGAGGCGGTCGCTCTATCCGGCTGAGCTACGGAAACATCTATAAATCTATTTAATTTTGCTTATAAATCAACTTGATATCAATCGAAATTTTGAAGAGTTTTCTTTCTTTCCGTTGAACTTAGGCGGCATATATTTCGGCGGCGGTTAAGCCGCCGTTATTTGTCAATTACTGCTCTGCGGTATAATTTTTTGCCCAATTATCCACAACGGTTTTAAATTCCTCGCCCTTCATTTTTTCAAGGCACTCGGAGCGGTAGGTTTCAAAATAACCGTATTCCTCGCTGAAAACATCCACTCGGAGAACAAGGAAAACATAGTTTGAAAGCTGTACTGCCGCCGCTTTGCCCACCTCGATTTTTTTGACTTCGCTGAAAAATCCCGTGGGGAGCGATTCATCGGAAAAAGAATAAACAACGGTATCGTGAACCTCTGTATTTTCGCCCAGCGAGCCCACTGCCTCCTCAATGGCAGTTCCGCTGTTTACCATTGACGCAACGGAATTAAAGGAGTTTACCGTATTGGTTTTCTGCTCCTCTGTCATTTCAACTGCCACGCCGTTCTCATCGGAATTGAACAAATATCCCGTCACAAATCGGATTGCGGCGTAATTTTCCTCAAAAAACGCCTTTATTTCTTCTTCGCTTACGGGAGAAGTGCCGTTTGCACCGTAATACTCGGCAAGAAGGCATTTTTCATACTGCTGTGACGACACAATTTTATAAATCGCCTGCTTTGAAACGCCTATGCTCTCATAATACGCACCGTACAGATGCCACAAATCGTTAACCTCGGTTGAAACAGCCGCTTTTTGCGGTTTTGAGAGAGAAAGCCCTCTGTTATGGAATTCGGAATTTATCGCAACATATCTTACAACCCTTTCCTGCACGGTTTTGGTGTTTTCTTCGCCGCTTTTTTCCGCCAAATCCTTGAAATACATATATATTTCATTGTCGATTTTTTCGCCGTTTACGCTGATTCCCCCTTTGCCCGTACATGAGGAAAGCAAAACCGCAAGCATTGACAAAACCAATACGAGCGAGGTAATTTTTTTCAATTTTACTCCTCCCCGCTGTGATTTTCCATATATTCTTTATAAAGCTTGTCTTTAAGCAGCCGCTTTTCGTTTTCAAGGCGGCGCTGTTCTTTAACCTTCTCTTTGTTTTTGCCTATAATCCCGTTGCGCAGGAAGGAAACGGTGAACATTCCCAGCACAGAACCGACGGAACAAACTATAAAGTCACACATTGTATCAATAAGCCCGTATTCCGTATCGGGAGCGGAGCATTGAAGGTTCATTCCGTAAATTCTGTCCATAGAAAACTCATATATTTCCCAGCCCACGGACAAAGCAAGGGCAAAGGTCAAGGCAAAGAGGGAGGACATAGCAGGTCCCAAATCTCCTCGCTTACGGTAAACGATATTTGCAAAATCATAGCCGAACCACGCCGAAATAAACCCTGCGATAAAATGGGTGAGCACATCAATATGCTGAAAGGTTGTGCGGTTATTAACGGTAGAGCCTATCACAACCGCTGTGAAAATGAAAACCGTGAGCATGGTCTGCGAGCCGCAGTCCACTTCTATTATAAAGGACTTTTTGCCGAAAATCTGAAAGAAATCCCACAGATGGGTAAAAATGACTGCAAAAATTGCTTCAAGAAACTCAACAACAGAGCCGTGAAAGAGCCCGAAAACTCCCCAGCATATTATTACCGTGCGAAGTACAAGCCACAGTATTTTTTGAGATTTTGGTAAATATCCGAAGGGTTTTGTCATTTTGGGTTCACCGTTCTATTGAGATTATATCCTGAAACAGAAATACATTGCCGCCGTTTTTGTGCCGTCGCTCTTAGGGGACAAATCCTTAAAGTAACCGTCCGTTGACAAAGTACTGCCTGCGGCAAGAATCTGCCCGCCGCTGAGTATGCTGACGGTGTTGAACTCGTCTTTATTACTGCCGCCGAAGCCCTGTGCGGAAATGAGCGTTCCCGAAGCGCTGTAACGCACCACAAAAGCGTCCGTTCCGCCTAAATTTCCGATAAGCCTGAAATCGCGGGTGTTGGAGGCGGAGAATCCCACTGCGACAATATCTCCCTCGGGAGTGACCGAAACATCGGTAAATCTTTCATCATTGCTTCCCGTAAAGGATTTTGCCCAGCCGATTGAGCCGTCGGAATTCCACTTAACGAGGATTGCATCGTTGAAGCCCTTATTGCCCAAGGAAGCCAAATCGCCGTCGGTAGAATTACTGCTTCCAACAGTAACACAGCCGCCGTCCTTCGTTGCGGCAACTCCCGGGAAGCTTTCCGAGCCTGTTCCGCCCCAGCTCTTGGCAAAAGCAACGGTCAAATCGCTTTTGAGCTTAAACACGCCGCCGTCTGCACTGCCTTTTCTGCTGAAATATTCATTATTCGACATAAACATACCCGAGGCAAAAATATCGCCGCTGCTGTTTATATCAATATCCGAGAAATAATCGCCGAAGCCGCCGAAGCCTGCCTGGGCAACCACATTTCCGCTGCCGTCAAACTTTACCACAACGGCTTTTGACTTGCCGTAAGGAATTGCAAGGCTTTCACAGTCGCCGTTCTGCGAATAAGCAAAGCCTGCCGCATATATATTTCCGTCCGGTCCCACAGCAACGCCGTAGAAGGATTCGTTTGAACTGCCGCCCCAGCCCTTTGTAAATATCAAATCGCCTGAGGCTGAATACTTTTGAATAAAACCGTCATATTCCGTACCGTGAAGCGATATAAAGTCAGATGCTCTTGTTTCGCCTGAAACTATAATACTGCCATCGGACATTACGGCAATATCGGTTATACCGATTACGCCGCTGCCTGTGATTATCTTCATCCATTCCTGCTTGCCTGATTTATTGTATTTACAAATTGCGCCCGAACCCGCATTTGCTTTTGCTCCTGCAAAAGAACCGTCGCCGGAAGCGGTATTGTAGCCTACCACAAAGCCGCCGTCGGGAGTTCCTGCCGACGCTTTTGCCTTATCGTTTCCGCTGCCTGACACAGTTTTTGAAATCAAAAGGTTGTTTGAGGGAGTATTATCAGGCAAAGAGGGACGGGAGGTTTCGGTTACAACATTACCGCTGTTATCAGTCTGGGTTTCGCCCTTATCGTCCGTTACGGGAACTGTAACCACAATATCGGTAGTAGTGTTTTCGGGTGAAGGTACAACTATTACGGTAGTCAGCACATTTCCGTTTTCATCCTTGACTGCATTTCCGTTTTCATCTGTTACGGGAATACCGACCTCCTGGGGGATGTAGCGTATTGTAGTAACCTCTTTTCCGTTTTCGTCCGTTACCGGAACGCCGTTTTCATCGGTAACCACAACTATTTCCGTTTCGGGAACGACCTCAATCTGCTTGCCGTTTTCATCCGTTACCGGCACGCCGTTTGCATCGGTAACCACAATGGGGTCAACACCGCTCTTTTTACAGGCGGCAAAAACAACTGCGATAAGAACAAAAAGTATTGCCGGTATCAATATCAGTTTTTTACTTTTCATCTGCGTTCCCTCCGAAAAAGTATATCATTTTAAATTCTATCATAAAACTGCGGATATTACAAGTTATTTTGCCAAGATTGTAAATGAACAGCCGTCAATAAAGACCTCGCCGTTCTTAACATCGCCCCTCATAAGAGAAACAGGGTTTTTAAAATAATCGGGCAAACGGTATGTTATGGGGTGTTCGTTTCGGTTGACAATCACCATAATATCGCCGTTTTCATCGTGGCGCCTGAAAGCCACACAGCCCAAAACAGACGATACGGGGGTGAAAACACCCTTTTTGAACACGGGATTTTCACGCCTGATTTTACCCAGCGCCCTGTAAAAATCCAAAAGCTCCGTATTTTCGTGCCCCCACGGATAACAGCCTCTGTTAAAGGGGTCCTTATAGCCCTGCATACCCGCCTCGTCGCCATAGTAAACCGACGGAACACCGGGCAGCGTATATTGAAGCACGGCGGCACATTTTAAAAGGCGCACGCCCTTTTCGTATGCTTCGTCATTTAAAAAATGTGTTGACTGCCAATGCCTGTCACGGTATTCACAGCTCTCTCCCGCAATTTTCGTTATTGCCCGCTCCGTATCATGTGTGCCGATATGATTCATCATAACATCAAGGCACTCTTTCGGATAATTTTCAACTATTTGCATAACCGAGGACATAAAACGCTCCGCAACACCGCTGCGGCAAAAGTCAAGCACGGCGTTTGCAAAGGGATAGTTCATTACGGAATCAAACTGTCTGCCTAAGAGATACCGCCTGCGGCTGCCGTAACTGTGCTTTGTTGTTGCGTCCTCCCAAACCTCACCCATAAGGAGAGCATCGGGCTTGGTTTTCTTTAATCTGTCACGCAGTTCATCAATAAACACATCGGGCAGTTCATCTGCCACATCAAGGCGAAAACCCTCCGCCCCGGCTTTAAGCCATTTTTCGATTATACCGCCCTCTCCGTTAATAAAACGGCGGTAATCCTCGCTCTCCTCGGTGACCTCGGGCAGAGTTTTAAAGCCCCACCAGCTTTGATAATCATCGGGGTAATTTTTGAATTTGTACCAACTGTAATAGGGGCTTTCCGTTGAATTATAAGCCCC
>CAMGDG010000089.1 GCA_946041635.1 uncultured Clostridia bacterium | reverse complement strand
TCATCAAGAGGGCTTACGGGAGCGCAGGCGGCTTTTGAGATTTTACGGCACTACGGTATTACCGATGTTAGAATTGAGCGTGTATCCGGCAAGCTTACTGACCATTACGACCCTAAAACCAATGTAATCAGACTATCCGAAAGCGTATATAGTTCTGCGTCTGTTGCGGCAATCGGCGTTGCGTGCCACGAAGCGGGCCATGCGGCGCAGTATGCACAAGGGTATTTGCCTATAAAGATAAGAAATGCCGTTTTCCCCGTTGCTTCTTTGGGCTCGCGTGCGGGAATACCCCTTGCCATTTTAGGGTTTTTCTTAAACTTTCAGGTTCTTGCAATAATAGGCGTAGTTTTCTTTTCCTTTGCCGTTTTGTTTCAGCTTGTAACACTCCCTGTTGAGTTCAATGCAAGCAGACGGGCTTTGTCGGTAATAGATTCTGCCGATATTTTGAGTGAAAGTGAAAAAAGGGGAGCCGCAAAAGTGCTTAAAGCCGCCGCAATGACTTATGTTGCTTCGCTTGCAGTGAGCTTGGCAAACCTATTAAGACTGATTTTGATGATTAACAGACGAAAAAATTGATTATGGATGACAGATATTTAGCATATAAAATACTTTCAAAAATTGAATATGACAAAGCATATTCCAATATAGCCGTAGATACGGTTTTAAACAGCAACGAAGCCGCATCTGCGCCTTTTGTATGTGCAATCGTATATGGTGTTATTGAGCGAAAAATAACACTTGATTATATTTTGTCACAATACCTTACACAGCCTTTGCGAAAACTAAATCCACAGGTTTTAACCGTTTTGCGTATGGGTGTGTACCAAATTAAATATATGGAAAAAGTGCCTGACTCGGCGGCGGTAAACGAGAGTGTAAAGCTTATCAAAAAAGTGAAATGCTCCTTTGCGTCGGGGCTTGTCAATTCCGTTTTGAGAAAAGTATGCGCAAATGATGTTTCTTTTCCTCAAACCAATAATGTTTGTGCTGATTTAAGCGTCAGGTATTCCTGCCCGGAAAGCCTTGTAAAGTCATACATAGATGATTACGGAGTTTATGATGCGGAGGAATTTTTAAAAGCATCCTTGGGTGCTCCGCCCGTAATACTCAGAGTAAACACTTTGAAAACAGACAGCGACAGTCTTATAAAAATGCTTGCCGATGAAGGTGTTGTTGCAGAAAAAACCGAGCTTGAAAACGCATTGGTATTAAAAAACACAGGCTCAGTTTCAAAAACAAAATGCTATTCAAACGGCTTATTTCATGTTCAGGATACAGCGTCGCAAATTTGTATTAAAGAGTTAAATCCGCAGCCCGGTGAAACAGTATTTGATATGTGCGCCTCACCGGGGGGCAAAAGCTTTACTGCTTCACAGTATATGAAAAACAGCGGTACGGTTTATTCCTTTGATTTATACGAACACCGTGTAAAACTTATTTCCGACGGAGCAAAGCGTCTCGGAATAACGAATATTAAAGGTGCGGTTCAGGATTCTGTCGAATTTAATTCAAGCCTTCCGTTAGCAGACAGAATTCTCTGCGATGTACCTTGCAGCGGAACAGGCGTTATACGCAGAAAACCCGAGATAAGGTATAAGGATTTCGCATTTATTGACAAATTATGCGATTTGCAATATAATATCATAAGTTGTGCGGCAAAGTATTTGAAGCACGGCGGTACATTAGTATATTCAACCTGTTCCCTCAACAAAAGAGAAAACAGTGAAATATGCAATAGATTTTTATGCGAGAATTCCTCATTTAAAAAGGTTGAATTAAGCGGCGAAAACGGGTATTTAACTTTAATGCCTCATAAAAACGGTACCGACGGTTTTTTCATTGCCAAATTTATAAAGGACTAACAGTATGGTAAGGGATATTCGTGCTTTAACATTAGAAGAATTAACCGACGATATGGTAAAACTCGGATTTCCGCAGTTCAGGGGGAAACAGATTTTTTCTTGGCTACATGAAAAATGTGTGCTTTCTTTTGACGAAATGACCGATATTCCGAAAAATATGCGTGAAAAACTTGCAGAGGAATATTATTTGCCGAACTGCCGTATAAATACAAAGCTTGTGTCACAAAAGGACGGAACGGTTAAATACCTTTTTTCTCTTGATGACGGTGAATATGTTGAAAGCGTTGTAATGAAATATAAATACGGATATTCAATTTGTATTTCAACGCAGGTCGGCTGTAAGATGGGATGCACATTTTGCGCCTCTGCAATCGGCGGCTTTGTAAGGAATTTAAGTGCAGGAGAAATGCTTTCGGAGATTTATTCCGCACAGCGTGACCTGAATATAAAAATCAACCATCTTGTTCTGATGGGAACAGGCGAACCCCTTGACAATTTTGATAATGTAATGAAGCTTATTAAGCTTATTACCGATGAAAAAGGTCAAAATATCAGTATGAGGCATATTTCGCTTTCAACCTGCGGAATTGTGCCTAAAATATATGAACTTGCCGAAATGCGCCTTGGATTGACACTTTCTGTATCGTTACACGCTCCTAACAACGGTATTCGTTCTAAGTCAATGCCTGTTAACGGTAAATACGATATAGAAGAGTTGTTAAAGGCTTGCAGATATTACGCTTCTGCAACAAGCAGAAGAATATCATTTGAATACGCCATGATCAAAGGCGTTAACGACAGTGACGAGTGTGCCCGTGAGCTTGCTTCAAGGCTTAAAGGCATGCTGTGTCATGTAAATTTAATACCCGTTAATAATGTTCGCGAGAGAAATTATCAAAAAAGCACAACAGACCGTCAGAAAAGGTTTTCGGATATATTGCAGTCAAACGGTATCCCGACTACTGTCAGAAGAACCCTCGGCAGTGATATAAACGCTTCCTGCGGTCAGTTAAGAGCATCTAAAAGAAAAAAGTAGGTGATGGCTTTGCGAATTGTTGCAAAAACCGATGTAGGCTTGAAAAGAAGCAATAATCAGGATTCATATGCGGCAGGGGAGCTTCCGGGTTCTGTTGCCTGGGCTGTTGTTTGTGACGGAATGGGCGGAGCCGCCGGCGGCAATTTTGCAAGCTCAACTGCGGTAAAGCTTATTTCGGAGCGTATTTCCGCCTCATACAGAGCGGGTATGAGTTCAAATTCCATAAGAAATATGCTCACATCGGCAATTTCTGCGGCAAATGTTAGCGTATATGATATAAGCAAGGCAAATTCAGAGCTTAGCGGAATGGGCACAACCGTTGTTGCCGCCATAGTTTCCGATAACTCTGTTTGTATTGCTCATGCGGGCGATTCAAGGGCGTATTTACTTGCAAACGGTGAATTGCGTCAGCTTACAAAAGACCATTCCGTTGTTCAGGAAATGGTGGACAGAGGCAGGCTCACACCCGACGAAGCCAAGGATGACCCACGCAAAAATCTGATTACACGCGCCCTCGGAGTTGACGAGGAGTTGCGTATAGATTTTTGCGAAGAGTATATTAAAAACGATGATGTGCTTTTGATTTGTACCGACGGTCTTACAAATTATATTGAACCTGAGGAAATTTGTGAATTAACATCAGACGGTAAATTTTATGAATATGCCGAAAGGCTTGTAAACCGTGCCAATGAAAACGGCGGCGGAGATAACATAACCGTTGTTACAGTTTCTTATTGATACTGAAAGGAGTAAATACTATGGATAATTTTTGCGGCAAGCGCCTCGACGGAAGATATGAAATAAGAGAGATAATCGGCGTAGGCGGTATGGCTGTTGTATATAAGGCTTATGATAATATTGATGACCGTATAGTTGCAATTAAAATACTCAAAGATGAGTATTTAACAAACGAGGAGTTTAAGCGCCGATTTAAAAATGAATCAAAGGCTATCGCTGTTTTGTCCCATCCCAATATTGTCCGTGTTTATAATGTCAGCTTCGGCGACAGAATTCAGTATATCGTTATGGAATATGTTGACGGTATCACACTTAAAGAATACATTGAACAGCAAGGCGTAGTTAATTGGAAAGAGGCCGTGCATTTTGTCGGTCAGATTTTAGCGGCGCTTCAACACGCCCATGATAAGGGAATAGTACATCAGGATATTAAACCTCAGAATATAATGCTTTTGCAGGACGGTACCATTAAAGTTACCGATTTCGGCATTGCGAGATTCAGCAGAACCGATTCAAATGTTACATCTGAAAACGCCATCGGTTCGGTTCACTATATCAGCCCCGAGCAGGCAAGAGGCGAAATGACTGACGATAAAGCCGATATTTATTCCGTGGGCGTCGTAATGTATGAAATGCTCACAGGTCAGTTACCTTTCCAGTCAGACAGCGCTGTTTCCGTTGCGATTATGCAGCTTCAGCAGGACCCGCGCCGTCCCCGTGAAATTGTACCTACTTTACCTTTGGGACTTGAACAAATCACAATGCGTGCCATGCAGAAAAATCCGAATGACAGATACGGCTCTGCGGCAGAAATGCTTATGGATATTAACGAGTTTAAGCGCAATCCCGCCGTTAAGTTTAATTACACATATTTTGTGGACAGAGAGCCTACAAAGTATGTTAGAAACGGCACGGATGTTTCAAATGTTGGATTTAAATCCTCCGATTCTGCGGAAATCGCCGAAAGCGAAAGAAAAAAGAGCATAAATAAAACTACTGCCGTTATGATGGGCGCAATTGCAGGCGTAGTGGTACTTATAGCAATTATATGCGCTGTTGTATTTGCTTTAAACAATCAAAAAGTTGAAGTTCCTAATTTTAAAAGGCTTGATTATCTCAATCAGATTGCCAACAACGAAAAGTACAAGGACTTTGAATTTGAAATTATATATGACGACAATGCGC
>CAMGDG010000088.1 GCA_946041635.1 uncultured Clostridia bacterium | reverse complement strand
CAGATAAGGAGGCACATTAAGATGGAAGAAATTATTTCAATTCTTATGCGGCGTGACCATTTAACTTTTAATGAAGCATATGAGTTAGTTTGCGAGTGCCGCGAAGAAATCTTAAATGCTTGCGCGGAAGGCCGTTATTGGGAAGCAGAAGATATTCTTGCTGATTTTCTACAACTTGAGCCGGATTATTTAATGTATTTTTTATGAATAAAATATGGAAAGAAAAAACTATCCATCGCCACTATAATTATGGAGGGGAAAGGAATGAACCAAGACGATTTAAGAGCTTTAATTTTTCAATATGTTGAAGAAACTGGAATAAAGAAAAAAAATATTGTATAATTACTCGTATCAGAAAGATCAGAGGTATATTATGAGTTTTAAATACATTTTATTTGATTTTGACGGCACTTTAACGGATTCCTCCGAGGGTATTTTTAAAAGTCTTACTTATGCTTTTGAATACTACGGTCACGGAACACCGTCCACGGAGCTTTTGCGTAAATTTATAGGCCCTCCCCTCCATTACAGCTTTACACGGTTTTGCGGTTTTGACGATGTTCACGCCAAGGAAATGACGGAAAAATACCGTGAGCGTTACCGTGTTAAGGGTTATCTTGAAAACTCAATGTATGAGGGTATCCCCGAAACTCTCGAAACGCTTACCGGCCGAGGCTTTGTGCTTGCCACAGCCTCATCAAAGCCTTTGAAATTTGTAAATGATATATGCGAAAATCTCGATATAAAGAAATATTTTGAATATCTCGGCGGAACTGCCTTTGACAATACAAGCGAAAGTAAAGCGGTTGTCATTGAAAAAGCGATGAGTGAAATCGGCGCCCTGAAAAGCAATACCCTTATGGTGGGGGACAGGCTTTTTGATATTGACGGTGCTCACACCGTGGGGATTCCCTGCTGTGCCGTGCTTTACGGCTTCGGTTCAAGAGAGGAATTTCTGGAACATAACGCCGAATATATTGTGGAAAAGCCAAGGGATATTCTTGAAATCGTGTAAATAAAGGAGGTGCTTTTATGTCAGCACCGCTTGCGGACAGACTCCGTCCGCAGTCCATAGACGAAATGGTAGGTCAGCGGCATCTGCTCGGCGAAAATATGCCCCTTCGCAACATAATCCAATCGGGATATTTGCCCAACCTGATTTTTTACGGTCCCTCGGGCACGGGTAAGACAACTCTTGCGCGTATAATTGCGAAAAATACCAACAGAAAACTGCATCATATAAACGGTACAAACGCCTCCACGGCAGATATTAAGGCAATAGTCAGCGAGCTTGATACTTTTGCCGCACCAAACGGCATATTATTGTATCTCGACGAAATTCAGTATTTTAATAAAAAGCAACAGCAGTCCTTACTTGAATATATTGAAAGCGGAAAAATTACGCTGATTGCCTCCACAACGGAAAATCCGTATTTTTACATTTACAGCGCCGTGCTTTCACGCTGTACGGTGTTTGAGTTTAAATCCGTAACGGCGGAAGATGTTGTTCCCGCTGTTAAAAGAGCCTTTGATTTTCTTGAAAAAGAAACCGGAACAACTCTCGTCATTGAAGACGGCGTTTGCGAGCATATAGCCGTCGCCTGCGGCGGCGATGTGAGAAAGTCACTGAATTTCGCCGAGCTTTGCGTGCTTTCCGCACCTGTTATTGACGGCGAGCGTAAAATTACCCTTGAAAATGCAGGCAGTCTTACAATGAAAAACACCTTCCGATACGATAAGTTCGGAGATGAGCATTACGATATTTTATCCGCATATCAAAAATCCATGCGGGGCAGTGACCCTGACGCCGCGCTCCATTATCTTGCCCGTCTTTTAGAGGCAGGGGATATGGTTTCGGCAATACGCAGACTTTTGGTATGTGCCGCCGAGGATGTGGGATTGGCTTATCCGCAGATTTTGCCCATTGTAAAATCCGCCTGCGATATTGCGTTGCAGGTAGGGCTTCCCGAAGCGGCAATACCCTTGGGTGACGCCGTGGTGCTTGTTGCCACAGCGCCCAAGTCCAACACGGGGCACGACGGTATTTTTGCCGCCCTTGACGATGTGCGTAAAGGCAATTACGGTAAAATTCCCCGTCAGCTTCAAAACAAGCATTTTGACGGTGAGGATAATCCCGAAAAAGGTCAGAATTATCTGTACCCTCACGATTTTCCGAACCGTTGGGTAAAACAGCAATACCTGCCCGATGAAATAAAGGATAAAAAATATTATGAGTTCGGCGATAATAAAACCGAACAGGCGGCAAAGGAATATTGGAAAAGGATTAAAGGAGAAAATTTATGAGCAAGAGAAAGGACTACATAAGCTGGGACGAATATTTTATGGGAATTGCCTTGCTTTCCTCTTACAGAAGCAAGGACCCCAATACGCAGGTGGGCGCCTGCATAGTTGACGGCAATAACAAGATTATGTCTGTGGGCTACAACGGCTTTCCCTTGGGTTGCAGTGACGATGAGTTCCCCTGGGACAGAAGCGGCGACGAATTTGATACAAAATATCCTTATGTTTGCCATGCCGAACTTAACGCAATTCTCAATAACGGCGGCAGAAGCTTGCAGGGCTGTAAAATCTATGTAGCGCTTTTTCCCTGCAACGAGTGTGCAAAGGCGATAATTCAAAGCGGCATAAAAGAGGTTATCTATATTTCCGATAAGTATAAGGACTCCGTTAATAACCGTGTGTCAAGAAGAATGTTTGATGCGGCAGGAGTAAAATATAAAAAAATCGCCATGAGCCGTGACGAGCTGAAAATAAGCTTCAAGGAAGAGGATATATAATGGGGAAAAACGATTTTTTTGCCTTTACCTCACGAATCCGCTATATCAACCGTTGGGCACTTATGCGCAACACACGGTATGAAACTTTAAGCGAACATTCAGCCGAGGTGTCCCAGCTTTGCTATGCCCTTGCCGTAATCGGCAACGAAAGGCTAAATAAAAACTATAACTGCGAGCGTGCCTCGCTTTTAGGGCTTTATCACGATGTACCCGAAATTATAACGGGAGATTTGCCCACGCCTGTAAAATATTACAGCGAGGAGACAAAAGCCGCATATAAAGCGGTGGAAAAGAATGCGTCAAAGCAGCTCCTTTCAATGCTGCCCGACGATTTGCGCCCTCGGTACGAGCCTCTTTTTAAAAAGAAAACAGAGGACAAAGAACTGTGGATTTTAGTTAAAGCGGCAGATAAAATCAGCGCATATTTAAAGTGCGTTGAAGAGCGTAAGGCTGGCAATACAGAGTTTACGGAAGCGGAAAAGTCCCTTGAAAAGGCGTTGGGGAAAATGGATTGCCCCGAAGCGGAAATTTTTGCAAAGGAGTTTCTGCCTTCATACGAAAAAACACTTGACCAAATGAAAAAGTGAAAGAAAAAGAGAACAACAAACAGCCTCCGGCGTTTAAATCGGGGCTGTTTTGTGATATAAGAATTTATGCTTCCTTACTACGGGATTCGTCCAACTGAGTGCGGAGTTTTTCCAGTTCTTTTTTCGACAGTTTGTAACCGAAGAAAAGAAGTACGAACAGCACGGTTAAAATGATGGCAGGCACCAAGGTGGAAATGCCGTAGAGCTTTTCGACAACGGCGGCGGGCTGCTGCGCCAATTTGCCGTCATAGCCGATGATGCCGAGAATGGCGGGCACGCCCGCGCCTGCGGCGGTTTGCCCCAATTTGCGTGCAAAGGAATAAAACGAGTATGCAGTACTCTCCTCCCGTCTGCCCGAAAGCAGTTCGTGGTAGTCGATAACATCCATCACCATTGCCCAGATTTCAAGCACCAAGAAAGTCTGCCCTGCGCCCGAAAGGAAGGTCATAACAAGGAACAGATAGGGATTTTGCGAGAGTGCGGTGAAACCGAACAGATACATTACAATGTTGATAACCGCCGCGAAGGCAATGCCCACCACGCAAATCTCTTTTTTGCCGAATTTGCGAATAAGCTTACCCATTACGGGCAAAAACATTGCCATGGGCAAATAGGTGCAAACCGTAACAATGCTGTAAAGACCCGGCTTTTCGTAGAAATTTTTAAACAGGTAGTTATATACCGTTTGGGTATACATCTGGAAGCAAATCAAAAGCATGGAAACACCGCAAAGCGCCAAAAACGGCTTGTTGCGAATAAGTAACCGCATACTTTTGAACAGATTGTATTTACTTTCCGTTTGCTTTGCCGAAACGGTTACACGCTCTTTGGTCAGTTTAAAATGGGCAAAAAAGGTAATCAGCGTTAAAACGGAAAGGCAACCAACGGCAATGCTCAATTTGCCGCCGTCAAGCACTTTCACAGAACTGCCGTCAGCGGCGACAACCGTGGTATACACCAAAAGCGGCAACAAAATTTGTGCGGGAAGTCCGCCCACACCTGCGCCCACAGACCGCCACATAGAAAGAGAAGAACGCTCGATTTCGTCGTCGGTAATGACCGAAGCCAGCGAGCCGTAGGGAATGTTGACGCCCGTGTACATCATACCGTAGAAAATGTAGGTGATGTATGCATAAATCAAATACTGCGTTTCCGTGAGCCCCGGCAGTTTAAAGAACATCAAAAATGCCGAAATCGCCAGTGGAACGGACATTGCAAAAATATACGGACGAAATCTGCCGTGTTTTGTGGGGCGGCGGGAGTCGATAAACGCGCCCCACATAGGGTCATTGACCGCATCCCAAATACGCGCCACGAGCATCAGCACCGTGATAGAGGCGGTGGCGAGCCCCAAAACATCGGTGTAAAACATCGTCAAAAAGGAATTGACCAGCGAAAAGGTTAAAATGCCGCCCATATCGCCGAGGGCATAGCCAAAGCGGTCAATCGCCTTTATGCCGTGGGTTTTCTGTGTTTTTTCCATTTT
>CAMGDG010000087.1 GCA_946041635.1 uncultured Clostridia bacterium | reverse complement strand
CCAGGGGCTTGCCGTTTTCTTCATAGTGAAGATTTAAAACGCCCATATCAATAAGTGCGGCGGCGGCGGCAAAGCTTTCGTCCTTTTTGCAATGGGAAATTACATTTTCGGGAAAAGCTTCGGGAAGTTTTAAATATTTTTCCGTATAATCAAAAAAGTAAACCGATGTCATAAATTTCCCACCTCGCATTGATTAAATTCTACCATACTTTGTAGTTACAGTAAACAAAAAATGCCGTTTTTTGAACGGCATTTTAAAATTTTTCCTCTTTTTTCTATTCTCATATTACCACAAAACGGCAAAAAAATCAAGTCTTGAACTTCTCTGCTTTTTGAGGTATTAAGAATAATGAGGTGATTTTAATGGATGAAAAAGAAAGCATGACCGCTCTCACATTGCTTTTTGCCCGTGCATGGCATAACGAAGAGTATGCGGTGCGGGTTTTGGAGGACGATGTTTCACGAAAGCTTATGACAGACGAAGAATATGAAAGCATATGCTCTCATATGGCAGGAGGTATTTCGTTTTTCAATCCGCAGTTTGAGGGTACACCGAAACAGGCTTTGGCACATATCGCCGCAGAGTATCTTTGCCCGTCTGTGCTTTCCCGCGGTGCGTTTACCGAAGATTCTCTTCGCAATGCGGCAAAATTCGGCGCAGAGCAATATTTGATTTTGGGCGCAGGGTACGATACCTTTGCTTACCGTCAGCCGCCGTATGCAGAGCGTCTGAAAATTTTCGAGCTTGACCGTGAAAATATGATACGGGATAAAATTGCACGCCTTGCCCGAGCCGAGATAATACCGCCTCAAAATGTGCGGTATATTGCCGCAGATTTAACCGAAAGCGGTTGGGAAAAAGCGCTTTTGCAAAATCCCGATTTTCTCGTCCGTGCGAACACCTTTTGCAGTCTTTTGGGGCTTGTGTATTATCTTACAACTGCGGAGTTTGCAAAACTTCTCCGTACAATGAGCGGCTTTCTTTGTGAAGGCAGTACGCTTGTTTTTGATTATCCTAATAAAAGCAAGGATTTGCGTGCTGAAAAGCAAGCAGCGCTTGCCCGTGGAGCAAATGAGCCCATGTACGGGCGTTACAGCGAAAATGAGCTTATACGCTTGCTTTCCGACTGTGGATTTCGTGTTTATGAGCATTTAACGCCGCAGGAAACCGCATCACGGTTTTTCACCTTGTATAACCGTGCAAATCCGCAAAATCCCCTGAATGCTTTTGAGAATACAAGCCTTTGCCTTGCTGTGCGTAAATAAAATTCAGTTGTTAAATTGAAACGTTCTGTCCTGTGTAATCGGCAGGGGAAACGGCAACACCGTTTTTGTAAATTTCAAGGTGTAAATGCACGCCCTCCGCCTTTTCAATGGGTATTTCGCCCAAGGTACCGATTTTATCGTTGATTTTTACGGTTGCACCGGGCTGTAATGTGCTGTCCTTTGCAAAGCCTCTGTATTCGGCGGTAATTCCGTTGCCGTGGTCAATAGATACAACCGTTCCCCACAGCGGGTCGTCACGCACAGCAGTTACCGTTCCGCCGAATATGGCCTTAACAGGGTCGCCTGCAACACCCGTGTAATCCGCACCGTTATGAGTGCGCCAATCTCCCGTTGTTGCGTTTTTGATAAGCTCTCCCTTTGAAAATTCACGGCTTATGCCGTTTTCAAGAGGCATTGCGAAATAAACGCTTTCCGGCGCTTCGGTTGTAGTGTAACGGTCGTCTTTAATGTTTGTAACAGGCTCGTTTACACGCTTTTCCTCTTTGGTGGTTTGTACCTGTGAAGTGCTCGTTTCCGATGAAGCATCTTCTTTCGGCAGATTGTTTTTTCTGTTTGACATCCAAAAAGAAAAAAGAGCAGTCAGACAAAGACCGAGTGCGGCGGCGGAATATAAGCCCTTTTTAAAATTTTCCTTATTTATACTTTTTTTCAAAATAATGCACCTCCGTACATATTTTGTACAGAGGTGCTGATAATTATACTTCTGTTTCTTCCGAATTGTCGTTATTGCTTGTTGCTTCGGTGGGGGTTTCGCTTTGCGAGTTGTCCGCTGACGGCTCGGGAGAGGGTGCTTCGTTCTCCGTTGAAGGCGCAGTTGTTGTAGTTGCGGTTGCGGAAGAAGACGGTTTAGGCCTTGTGCTTGACGGTTTAGGTCTTGAAGGGGCTCGGGTAGGGGACACAGAGGATTTTGAGGAGCTTTCCTCGCTTTCGGTTTCCTCATCGGTTGTTTCTTCCGAAACGGGCTCTGTTACAGGCTCTGTTGTAGTTGCCGTGTCCTCGGTTGTCTGTGTTATCTCAGGCGCAGGACCGACTCTTTCATAGCTATCCTTTGCGCCGCAGCCGGCAAACAAAACCGCAATAGTAATAAAAAGAATACAAGCGATAATCTTTTTCATTTTGAATTTCTCCGTTATATTATATTTCCGTAAATCTGAACGATTTCAAGTTCTTCACTGTGCAGTATTTCGTAAGGCGTTACGGTATTTCCGCCGTTTGAATCAATATCTATACCGAATTTATTATAAGCATACCAAACCAAATGTGAACAATGCGTCGAATCAGGCAACTCGTCCCCATCACCTTTGCCGAATATATCCGAAAACAGCGAATATTCAATACCTATGAGGTTTTCTGCGGCATAATCGGCTATTGCCGATCTTGTTTCACTGTCGGCATTTTTTGCACGGAGTACAGCAACCAACGGAAAGCTGTTCCATTCTGAGAGAGAACCGAAGCCTGATTTTTCGCCCATCATTACAGCCTGAACGGTTTGTGATTTTCCTGCATCGGTCACAATCGCCGCGTGACCGTGACGCCAGCCGAGGGAGTGAATACTCAGCGTCAGAATAATGTCGCCGTCTTCTATATCTGCAAAGGGCGGATTGGAAATAGTATTCCCATCGCTGTCGGTGATTACTTCGTGATGTGCGAAAATTCCCGCCCTCTCGCAGTCAAAATCTTTATCCTTTGTGTAGTAATCTCTGTAATCTTCAATTAAGTCCTCGTTGCAGTCCCATATTAAGCGGTCAACCGCTGGCCTGCCCAAGCCTGTCTGGGAAAAAATCATTTCATAATCTTCATCATTCAGCGGAGTTCTTCCCTCTATCTTGTTATGTACGAGGCGCCACACCTCGTCGCTGACCTGCGTTGCGTCTTTATATGCCTTTAAATCGGCAATCTCGCTAACAATATAATCTGCCGGTTTGAAAAGAATAACGGCAACAAGCAAAATTGCCAAAAACCTCACAAAACCGTTCTTTTTCTTTCGATAGCTCACTATACTCAATCCCTTATGAACTCCTTGATTTTCTCTGCATCTTTTAACCCTTTGTTGTAGAGAGCGTCAAGGTCGTTTTTATTTCTGCTTAATGTGTTTACATTACAGCAGTTGTCAGGCGCAACAATAAGCACCCTGCCTTCTCTTTGTAATTCCTGTATATACTTAATATCCTCATTGTATTTATCAACGGAAGATACAAGCAGTTTTGCGGTTTCGGGATACTTTTTTATCGCCCTGTCAAAGAACCCTGCGGGCAGTCTGTGGCGCTTCGTATATTCCACGGGACGGGTAAGCGTTACAACTACCTTGTCGCACCCTGCGTCCAGCGCTCTTTGAATGGGAACGGGGTCGGAAAGTCCGCCGTCATAATACGCTTTTCCGTTTTTCTCATATGCCTTGCAAACCATGGGAATACAGCAGGAGGCTTTCAATTCAAAATAATCGTCCTTTTGAATATCAGAAAAACTGAAATATTCGGGCTTGCCTGTTTCGGCGTCGGTTGAAACAATGTAGAATTCACATTTCTTGCTTCTCATTTTTTCAAAATCGAGAGGGTCCTCTCCGCCGTGAGCGGTGAGAGTGGTGTAAATATAGTCAAGGTCAATATATGAGCCTTTTTTAATGAAATTATGAAAACTCATATATTCGCGGCGAAAGGAGTAATCGTGGTAAAAACGCAGACATCTTCCGCGCTGGTCGGCAAGAAAGGATATAATGTTTGCGCTTCCTGCGGAAACACCGAGATAATATGAAAATTCTATATTTTCATCAAGACAGCGGTCAAGCACTCCCGCACCGTAAACGGCTCGCATTCCGCCGCCCACATCAATATATCCCACCATAAAAAGACCTCCGTAAAACGGATAAAAATTAAAAATAAATTCTTTTTTGAGTATAGCATATATTTTTTATTATTGCAAACCGAAAAGCGTTTTAAACCTTGAATTTTTTTCTTGCTTTCGGAAAGAATAATTCAAAAGGAGTGATTATATGTCAACAAGCAATAATGAATACGATAAAATGGCAAAAAAGGCTTCGCCGCCCTCGCCGAAAATAATCGACTGTATAAAAGCCTTCCTTATCGGCGGGCTTATATGCACCTTCGGGCAGTTCCTTAATTGGATTTTCTCCCGTCAAGGCTTCTCGGAGGAGTATGTTAAAGCGTTAACTCCGTCGGTACTGATTATTATTACCGCAATTCTTACGGGAATAGGAGTTTTCGATAAAATCGCCAAACACGCAGGTGCGGGAACGATTGTACCCATAACGGGATTTGCCAATTCCGTTGTGTCGCCCGCTCTCGAATTTAAAACGGAAGGCTTTGTCATGGGCGTGGGCGCAAATATATTTAAAATTGCAGGCCCCGTTATCGCATACGGTATATTTGCAGGTGTAATTTACGGAATCATATATTATTTAATGCAAATGGTAAAATAAAAAACAGGGACGGTTTAAGCACTCGGCACAAACCGTCCCTGTAAATTTAAAAAGCCATTGTCCGATTCGGTCAAGCCTTTTTAGTTTTATTTGTTTGTATATAGTTTTGCAAGTCCGCCCTCAGAGGTTTCGCGGTAAAGATGAGATAAATCC
>CAMGDG010000086.1 GCA_946041635.1 uncultured Clostridia bacterium | reverse complement strand
ATGTAACATACACAAAAACTTACGGCACGATTATATGTTTTTATATAAAAAACAGAATTTGTTATTTTTTTAACAATAAGTGTTGCATTTTCAAGGCTACTTTGTTAAAATGTTGACGAATCACAGAGATACAAGGATATTTCGCTATCCCGAATCCACAAGTGAGTCGTATTAGGATATGTATATATCTTAAAAAGGAGTAGATAGACATGGAAAACAATTATGCAATCGTTGACAGTGTGGAATCTCTTGAAGCCGCTCTCAAAAGAGTAAGAGCCGCTCAAAAGGAATTTGCCACATTCTCACAGGAGCAGGTGGACAAAATCTTCCTTGCCGCCGCCACCGCTGCCAACAAGGCGAGAATCCCCCTTGCAAAAATGGCTGTTGAAGAAACAGGCATGGGCATTGTAGAGGACAAGGTTATTAAAAACCACTATGCCGCCGAGTACATCTACAACGCTTATAAGAACACAAAGACCTGCGGCGTTATTGAAGAGGATAAGGCTTACGGTATTCAGAAAATCGCAGAGCCCATCGGCGTTGTTGCCGCTGTTATCCCCACAACAAACCCCACATCAACCGCAATTTTCAAAACACTTATCTCTCTTAAAACGAGAAACGGTATTATCATAAGCCCTCACCCCAGAGCAAAGAAAAGCACCATTGAGGCTGCAAAGATTGTTCTTGAAGCCGCTGTTGAGGCAGGCGCTCCCGAGGGCATAATCGACTGGATTGATGTTCCCTCTCTTGAATTGACCAATATGGTAATGAAAGAGGCTGACATTATTCTTGCAACAGGCGGTCCCGGAATGGTTAAGGCTGCTTATTCAAGCGGTAAGCCCGCTCTCGGCGTTGGCGCAGGTAACACACCCGCAATAATTGACGACACTGCCGACATTCTTCTTGCAGTTAACTCAATCATTCACTCAAAGACCTTTGACAACGGTATGATTTGTGCTTCCGAGCAATCTGTTATCGTTCTTGACAAGGTTTATAAGGCAGTTAAAAAGGAATTTACCGACAGAGGCTGTTATTTCCTTAACCCCGAGGAGACTGAGAAGGTCAGAAAGACCATCATCATAAACGGTGCTCTTAACGCAAAGATTGTAGGTCAGAAGGCTCACACCATTGCGGCTCTCGCAGGCGTTGAGGTTCCCGAAACCGCAAAAATACTTATCGGTGAGGTTGAAAGCGTTGACATTAGCGAGGAATTCGCTCACGAAAAGCTTTCTCCCGTACTTGCAATGTATAAGGCAAAGAATTTTGACGAGGCTCTCGACAAGGCTGAAAGACTGATTGCAGACGGCGGCTACGGTCACACTTCATCAGTATATCTTGACGCTGTTACGGAAAAAGAAAAGCTTGATAAATTCGCAGCCCGTATGAAGACCTGCCGTATTCTTGTTAACACTCCCTCTTCTCAGGGCGGTATCGGCGACCTTTACAACTTCAAGCTTGCTCCCTCTCTCACATTGGGATGCGGCTCTTGGGGCGGAAACTCCGTTTCGGAAAATGTGGGAGTTAAGCATCTTATCAATATTAAAACTGTTGCTGAAAGAAGGGAAAATATGCTTTGGTTCCGTGCTCCTCAAAAGGTTTATTTCAAGAAAGGTTCTCTCCCCGTTGCTCTTGACGAGCTGAAAAATGTTATGGGCAAGAAAAGGGCGTTTATCGTAACCGACTCCTTCCTGTTCCACAACGGCTACACAAAGCAGATTACAGATAAGCTTGATGAAATGGGCATTACACACACTACCTTCTTTGATGTTGCTCCCGACCCCACACTCGGCTGTGCAAAAGAGGGCACAAAGCTTATGGCTTCATTCCGGCCCGACACAATCATCGCAATCGGCGGCGGCAGCGCTATGGACGCCGCAAAGATTATGTGGGTTATGTATGAGCATCCCGAAGCAGATTTCATGGATATGGCTATGAGATTTGTTGACATAAGAAAGAGAGTTTACACCTTCCCGAAGATGGGCGAAAAGGCTTACTTTATCGCTATTCCCACATCGGCAGGTACAGGTTCGGAGGTTACTCCCTTTGCTGTTATCACAGATGAAAAAACAGGCGTTAAATATCCCCTTGCCGACTATGAGCTTATGCCCAACATGGCAATTATCGACGCAGACCTTCATATGTCTGCTCCCAAGGGACTTACGGCGGCATCGGGTATCGACGCTGTAACACACGCACTTGAAGCCTATGCGTCAATGCTTGCTACCGATTATACCGACGGTCTTGCTCTCCGCTCACTTAAAATGATATTTGAGTATCTTCCCAGAGCTTATGAAAACGGACAGACCGATGTTGAGGCAAGAGAGAAGATGGCTAACGCCGCAACACTTGCAGGTATGGCGTTCGCAAACGCATTCCTCGGTGTTTGCCACTCAATGGCACACAAGCTCGGTGCTTTCTATCACCTGCCCCACGGTATTGCAAACGCTCTTATGATTGACGAGGTTCTCCGTTTCAACGCTTCGGAAACTCCCGCAAAGATGGGTACCTTCTCACAGTATGACCACCCCCACACACTTGCACGCTATGCCGAGGTTGCGGATTACCTTGGAATCAAGGGTAAAAACAACGAAGAAAAGCTCGAAAACCTCATTAAGGCTATTGATGAGCTTAAAGAAAAGGTCGGCATTAAAAAGACAATTAAAGATTACGGCGTAGATGAAAAAGAATTCCTTGAAAGACTTGACGATATGGTTGAGCAGGCATTTGACGACCAGTGCACCGGCGCTAACCCCAGATACCCGCTTATGAGCGAAATCAAGGAAATGTATCTCAGAGCATACTACGGTAAATAAGGGAGGATAAAACGATGAAGTTAGACAGAGTTATTGCAGTCAGAACAGGTAAAACAGTTTACCGTGACGGTGACAAGACAATAAAGGTTTTTGATGAGGATTACAAAAAATCCGACGTTCTCAACGAGGCTCTCAATCAGGCAAGAGTTGAGGAGACCGGACTTAACATCCCCAAGGTTATTGAGGTAACAAAGGTTGACGGCAAATGGGCAATCGTTACCGAATACATCAAGGGCAAAACTCTCGCACAGCTTATGGAGGAAAATCCCGATAAGTTTGACGAATATCTTAAACTTTTCGTTGACCTTCAAATTTCCGTTCACGAGAAAAAGTGTCCGCTTCTTAACAAGCTTAAAGACAAGATGAACAGAAAGATTACAGAGGCTGACCTTGACGCTACAACACGCTATGAGCTTCATACAAGACTTGAAGGTATGCCCAAGCACAACAAGGTTTGCCACGGCGACTTTAACCCCAGCAACATTATCATTAACGAGGAGGGCGTTCCTTACATTATCGACTGGTCACACGCCACACAGGGTAACGCTTCTGCTGATGTTGCAAGAACATACCTTCTTTTCTGGCTCAAAGGCGACATTGAGGGCGCTAAAAAGTACCTTGACCTTTTCTGCAAGAAAAGCGACACTGCAAAGCAGTACATTCAGAAGTGGCTTCCCATTGTTGCGGCTTCCCAGTCTGTTAAGGGCAATGAAAAAGAGCGTGAATTCCTGCTCTCTTGGGTAAATGTTGTTGATTACGAATAATAAAGGAGAACAACTATTATGAAAGTAACTGTTTGTATCGGTTCTTCCTGCCACATTAAGGGTTCCCGTCAGGTGGTTGAGGAATTCCAGTATCTTATTTCTCAGAACAATCTTAAAGAAAAGGTTGAGCTTGGCGGAACATTTTGTATGGGCGAATGTCAGAAAGGCGTTTGCGTTACGGTTGACGACAAATTTTTCTCAGTAACTCCCGAAACCGCAAAGGAATTCTTTGAAAAGGAAATCCTTGCAAAGGCATAAAATCAGATGATAGTACAGGTTTGTATCGGTTCATCCTGCCACATCAAGGGCTCTCACGATATCGTGGAGCTCTTGAAGGCGGCTATTGAAAAAAATAATCTACAAGACGAGATAACGCTGGCGGGTTCGTTCTGCATAGGCAAATGCAACCGAGTCGGCGTTACCGTGCAAGTGGACGATGAAGTTTATACGGGAGTTACGAAAGAAAACTTCAACGAATTTTTTAACGATAAAATTTTATCCGAATTACAGAGGGGATAACAATGGCTGAATTTTTGAAGCTGAAAAAATCTAACTGTAAAAACTGCTATAAGTGTATCCGTCATTGTCCTGTTAAATCCATCCGTTTTTCAGGCAATCAGGCGCACATTATCGGCAACGAGTGTATTCTTTGCGGTCAATGCTTTGTTGTTTGTCCGCAAGATGCAAAGCAGATTGCAGACAGCACCGAGGCTGTAAAGGTTCTTATCGGCAACCGTGACAAGGTAATAGCAAGTATTGCTCCGTCGTTTATTGCGAATTATGACGGCGTGGGCATTGAAAGTATGCGTGCCGCTCTTAAAAAACTGGGCTTTTTTGACGCCGAGGAAACAGCGATAGGCGCAACCATCGTTAAAAAAGAATATGACAGAATGCTGCGTGAGGATAAAAGAGATATTTTAATTTCCTCCTGCTGCCATTCGGTCAATCTTCTTATACAGAAATACTATCCGCAGGCTCTCCCCTATCTTGCAGATATTCTCTCCCCCATGCAGGCGCACTGCCGTGACATCAAGGAGCGTTATCCCGATGCAAAAACCGTGTTTATCGGTCCCTGCGTTGCAAAAAAGGACGAGGCGGATTACTACAAGGATTATGTTGACGCAGTTCTCACCTTTGAGGAGCTTACAAACTGGCTGAAATCGGAAAACATCGAGCTTGAACAGACAAAAGATGTTAACCCCGAAAGCAGAGCGAGATTTTTCCCCACCACAGGCGGTATTCTCAAAACAATGGACTGTGATGCGGCGGGATACACATATCTTGCTGTGGACGGTGTTGAAAACTGCATGGGAGCCCTTGAAGATATTACCGAGGGCAAAATCCACAACTGCTTTATTGAGATGTCCTCATGCGTA
>CAMGDG010000085.1 GCA_946041635.1 uncultured Clostridia bacterium | reverse complement strand
CATGGTAACTATCATAACCTATGGCAGTTATTCTGTCTTCATCGTCATATTGATTTATGAGGTCGACGGTTGTTTCGTCTCCGTCACACTTATATGCATACAGCTTATTTGTTATATTGTCTTTATCATCATAAGTGTATGAAGCTGAAAGAACCTGTGTACCGTTGTATTTGACGGTATCAGAGGTAATTTTTTCACTTTCTCCTGTACCCTCGGTTTGATAGCTGTATTGAGCGGTGTCAGCTTGCCCTGTGCTTAGAATGCGGTGAGCACAGGACAAGCCTATCAAAAGCGCCGTTGACGCATTTTGATTTGATTTTCAATCAAGACACAGTACCGTCCCCTGTCTTCCGACAATCAGAGAACCGTCCCCTGATTGTCTCAAAATATTGGATTTTTCAATAGTGGTTCTATTTCGCTTGAAATCGTATCAAGCAACTCCTTAAATTTTTCAAAAATATCACTCATATACTAATCTCCTTATATTTAGAATGACTTTTAACAATTTTAATAAATTCGCAATTACAATTGTATATCTATCAGTTTCTCAAACACGGCTCTATTGCAACTACGCAGATTAACACAAGTAAAAATCGTGAGATATTGAGGTCAAAGCATCCGAGAAACAGAATGAATTTTACTGTACAAACGGTATTTTTAGCCCCTCATACATATATAACAGTAGAAAAGGAAAAAAAGTGACAAAAAATTCAAAATTTCTACAAAAATCGTCAAATGAAAAGAAAAACACCCACCTCCAAGGGAGCGTTATGCTCTCTCAGCGGCAGGTGCTACCTGTCATGATGATAGGTGAAGTGAACTACTCACTTGAAGAGAATTTACAACATAAAATAATAATTGATGAAGAGTGTTACTTATTGTGGTAAGTAAATCAAAATGTTCAATTTAAATAGAGGGCATATTTTCAAGAAATTTTTTAACCTATTATAAATAGCACTATTTTGTAGTTTTCATGTTTTTCTGGATGTAATAACAACGCCTTCCTTATTTCACTCCCCAGAAAAGACCTGACTGAATAATCAAATCCTCTATTTCCTCGCTGTGTTCAATTACAACCGGATTACTGCATAGCACTTTTTTGTTTACATATTCAAGCTTAATTTTCTCTGATTTTCGCACAGAGTCTGCCGTATCGCCGATAAGAACAAAATATTTTGCGCCTTTTTCATCGGGATAAATCACAAGGCTTATTCTGTCGGCAGAAAATTTATGCTTTTGAGCCATTAAAAAGCCGTTATTTTTAAATAACTGCGGATTTGACAGATAAAATTCGTAATCTCCCGCCGTTCTTTTAAATCCAAATTCTTTTGTTCCGTAAACGGCGTCCATTTCAGCACCAAATTTACTTTGAAACGGAATTTTGCACTTTAACAGCCAAATAAGCACTGCTGTAATCAGGCATAAAGCGCTGGCAATAACTATCACCGCTACTACGGATATATCGCTTGCCATACCTTTAAGTCCGATTTTTAAATCGTGCTTTGCATCAAGTCCCCAACAGTCCTTAGCCTTTTGTATAAGTTGTGTTATTTCACCTTGTTTGTCATTTAAAATTTTCTGTGCCTTTTCGTTAAATTCCGTATCGTTTTCGTCAAAGGGAATAAAATTGCCCAAAGCATCTATTTCCATCATAAAGAAACTGTCGCCGTTTTCCGTGCAGCCTACGGCATATTCATAATCGCCCCAAATATTCGGATAAATGTATATTCCGCCTATAACAATGCCTTTCATATCGTCTGTTACTTCAATTCCAACACTAATATAATCGTCATATCCGAGATATGGCGTTTTTGAAATTACAAAAGAATATTTTTCTTCCTGTTTGTTTGCCGGATGCTCACTTTCGTATTGAGCAAGAGAGTACGAATATCCGCAATAGGGTATATACATAGTAATTAGCCAAAAAATATTTATTCCCGCAAATATTAAAGTTATAACAAGAGCGAGCACAGTAAGCTTTTTTAACGCATTATTTTTCATTCAAAAGCACCACTCTTTTTTCGGATTTTATAATCTTCTCGTTATGTGTAACAACAATTACTGTTCTGCCGCTGTCATTCATTGAATGTAAAATATCCAAAACGGCATCGGCATTTTTTGAATCAAGCGACCCTGTAGGCTCGTCAGCAAGGATTATATCGCACTTTTTAAAAAGCAGCCTTGCAAGTGCAACACGCTGTTGCTCCCCTCCCGAAAGCTTATATACCTTTTCGTCGGCTTTATCGGGAATGCCCACCGTTTGCAGAGCATCCTTAACCGTTAAATCCGTTCTGTTATTTTTGGGTACAAGCAACAGATTTTCACGAACTGTTTTATTCTCAATCAAAGCAAAATTCTGAAACAGAAAGCCCACCTTGTGCATAAAATATTCTCTGCGGTTTTTCCTTTTAAATATATTTTCGCCGTCAACAAGAATTTCGCCCTTGTCGGGTGCTTCAAGACCGCCGATTATGTTCAAAAGCGTTGTTTTTCCGCATCCGCTGTCCCCTGCAAAAACGACAAATTCGCCCGATTCAATGTTTATATTGAAATTATCAAAAATCACATTGTCGTCAAACTTTTTGCACAGATTTTTTACTGTAATCATAAGCACCCTCCTTTTAGAATTTTTGCAATATTTTGTTTTTCAAATCGGTTTATCAGTAAAGTAATTATGAAATATTCAAAGCACAAAACCGAAGCACCGACTGCAATTACAATATACCACAGCGACAGCTTATACATAAGCGAAATTACCACGCACGAAACTACGGCAATGAGCGTTGCATAAGTATTCAGCATAAAAATTTGTTTATTCTTTTGGAAAACCGAATACCCCAAAACCTTTTTAATTGCAAGCTCTGTGGTGCTGACCTTGTACTCCAATTTGATAATTACCGATATAATAAACAACTCCAACAGCATTAGAAAAACGCTTATCACTGTGTTCAAAAGCAAGGCTCTGTTCAGCACTGCCCTGTAATCGGATATTTTATCTTTGAGCGGTATCTTTTGCAAATAAAAGCCTTTTTCGTTTATTTCATATTTTTCGGAAAGTGTTTCTATATCGCCGTCGCTTATATTAAAAAGCATTTTGCCTGCAAGCGAAGAAAGAGCTGAACCCTCGCAGGAAAGCTTTATGTCAGGGTTATTAACATAAATTACAATCGGATTTTCTATGCTTTCCGCACCTAAAGTGAGCGAGTCGGTATTATCATACACAAGCAACTCACTGTCAGATGAATAATACACTTTTTCACATTTAAAATCCTTTGCCGAACCGAAATACATTTCTATACATTCACAAGCCGTTTCATAAGCGGTCTGCATTTCTTCAAGCTTTTCCGGAATTAAAATATGAAAGTCAATGTTACTGTCAGGTTCTGTTTTTAAATCAAAATTCTCAAGTAAGAATTTTGACTCAGAATTTACACAGCAATATTCGTTATTTCCCGTCAAACCGACAAATGAATAGGCACAGCCTCTGTTTGCCAGTTCGCCGTATATTGAATTGATTAAGCCGTATCGGTTTTCTTCATAATCTTCGCTTTCATTTAAAAGCGAATAGGGGGATAATTCCAAAAAACTGTAATTTTCGGCATTTTTCAAACGATTGCTTCTTTGTAGTTCTTTAAAATTTGCCGATATAAGCATAGCGTTACAGGACAAAACCGCAATTGTCAGTATCATAGAAATACTTTTAAGAACATACCCGTTTGAGATTATTCTCTCGTTAAGATTTGCACCGTACAAAACCTCTTTGTAATCTATCTTGAGCAGGTTCAAATACAGCAAGGAATTTAACAAAAGCACAGCCAGGCAAATGAGAATTATATTTTTTATTTCATAGCCGAGATATGCAAATTTTTCGAGTGCAAAATAAAGTCCTTCGAATATTACAGAAAAGCAAATAAAATCAGTGATTAAATTTTTAAGTATAATCTGCCAAACAGGCTTTCCGAGTGAAATCAGCACAAAATTTTCTTTTTTCTGAAAGTGTATGTCAAGCCAAGTGAGAATTAAAAACAGTACGCCGATTATAACCCAAATAAGCAAAATAAGATGCGGATAAGCGTGCTCCGTTTCGGTTTTTACAGGCGAGCGCATATAATCCAAGTTTTGAGCCAGCAACTGAATTTGCCTGTTTTCACCGATAAAATAATACCGTTCTGTTTCGGAAAATATTTCTTTATCTTTATAATCTGCAAAATCCACCTTAGTTTTGCCTGAAAAAACTGCGTTGTAAGTACCTGCGTCTACGGAATACTCATTTTTCAGTTTGTCAAACACATCCGGAGTTCCGTAAACCGTGACGGAAAACTGCCTGCCGGACTTGTTCGTTTTTACCGTATTAAAAACATCTACACCGTGTTTCGAGGCAAGAGTAAATACACCGTCCTGTATTTGAGCCTGTGTGTATTCCTCACTTTCGGATATGTCTATATAGCAAAGCTCGGAAGTATATGTACTCAGGTAATACTGAAAAAACTCTCCGCTGAAAATAAAGGAAAGCAATATCAGGAAAAATATAAATATGAATTTCACATTTTTCATAACTTTTAAACTCCCCAAAAACTTTTTGCTGCACTTAGCAATTTGATAATTTCCTTCGAGTATTTCGCCGGCAATATGTCTTTAAATTCTTCATTACCGTTTATCAGTGAATCTGATTCAAATATTTTTGAATTTTCACAATAAACAAGAAACTTGTTGTTCTTTTGAGGGTATATTAGTAATTCTATTGAACTTTCATTAGTGCCAGAAAAATTATAAGAAATCTTTAAATATCCATTATTCCTTAAAAAAGATGGCTTTTTTGCACAAAAAATAAATAGCTCTGTTCTCTTTTCATATAAGGTTGATTGCTTTTTAGAATATGGGTTCATTTCAAGTATATACTGATTAAATGGAATTCGTAAGTTCAATAACCATTTGAATATTCCAAAAACAAAAAT
>CAMGDG010000084.1 GCA_946041635.1 uncultured Clostridia bacterium | reverse complement strand
GATTGCCTCTTGTCTCGTGGGCTCGGAGATGTGTATAAGAGACAGGAGAAATATTGGGAGGTAATGATATGAAAAGGTTAAAAACGATGGGCGTCGTTGTTTTGTCAATGGTTCTGATGCTTTCGGCATTTGTTCCGGTGCTTGCGGCGTCTGACAGATGTACGTGCGGAAATGCGCCCGTAATATCCGTAACGGGATTTGGCCATGTTCCGCTGGTTGACGGAAACGGGAAGCAGGTTTTTGCACCCGATTCGCAGGCAATCGTTACAACGGTTGTCCGTGATGTCGTTCCCGCATTGGTAAAGTATTTAAGAGATGATGATGCAAGCGCTTTGATGGACGCAATTATTCCTGCGGCAAAGTCTCTTTTCGACCCCGTTAAGTGCGACAGCAACGGTAATTCGGTTGACCCCGATGTGCATATTGAGCGTTATTTTCCTAACAGTATTGATACCTATAATTACGAGGTAAAAGAGGGAGTGCAGGATCAGCTTTCCATGGCGGTAGCCGAAAAAATAGGCGGCGACCATGTTTATGTGTTTACATATGATTGGCGCCGTGATATGGCTGATTTGGCGGCGGAGCTCAATGATTATATTCAGAATGTAAAAAACCAGACAGGTCACAGTAAGGTTGCCATTAACGGACAGAGCATGGGCACATGCGTTGTTCAGGCATACCTTTCAAGATACGGCACCGGCGATGTTCAAACAGTTGCTATGCTTTCAGGTGCTTATACGGGACTTGAAATGATAGGTCAGCTTTTCACAGGCAACATTGAGCTTGACGGTGACGGCCTTGTTGATATGCTTGTTCAGGCGATTAACGGAAGCCCCGATAAAGGAACTCTCGGTCAGCTTTTGAAGTACACCTCGCTTTTCAGTGCGGTTATTGATAAGCTTGCGCCCGCAATAGATTCTCAAAAAGACAGGATTTATAAGGAGTTTGTAGTTCCGTATTTCGGTTTTATTCCGTCAATTTGGGCTTTCGTTCCCCTCGATTATTACAGTGAAGCATACAATTATATGTTCAGCGATGTAACTCCGGGAATTGATCTCGCGTCAAAAATCAGCCCCTATCATCTCACTGTTCAGCTTCCTATGAAGAACAGAGTAGCGTCCCTTGTAAGAAACAGCAATGTAAATTATTTCTGCGTTTCCCAGTATAACCGCCAGATTGCTCCTGTAACTCCTAAGGGCAATATGAACAGCGACGGCGTTATTGAAACCTATCATACAAGTGCTTTTGCTACTGTGGCAGACAGAGGCACAATTTTGAGCGATTCATATAATCAGGCTGTTAATTGTCACGAAAACCACATTTCACCTGACAGAGTGGTAGACGCCTCCACATGCTGGGCACCCGAAAACACATGGTTTATTAAGAATTTGAACCATGTTGCATATACACAGGGCTCTGCGGGCTTCTTTGCGTGGCTTATGACTGCAAAAGAGCAGTATGATGTAAGGTCCAATCCGCTTTATACGCAGTTTATGATTTATAATGTTGACCGTGATTACCTTGCAAATTACCTTTATGAATACGGCGATGTAAATCTTGACGGCGTGATTAACCTTGTGGATGCCCGTCTTGCGTTAAGACATTGTATGGATGTTGAATATCTTGATGAACTGAATCTTCAACATGCCGATTACAACACGGATGCGATTGTCACAAAAGAAGAAGTGCTCAATATAGTAAAAACATATAACGGAATTTAACAGCTTTTATAAGGCACCTGTCGGGAAACTTTTTCGGCAGGTGCTTTGTATTATCGTGTAAAAACAATTAGTTGCAGAACCCGATTACCCGGTCGAAGGAATAAGGCGTAAACAAGAGTCAGACAGTAAGCACAAAATTAACAGTAATTTTGATTGACAATAAGCGTTAAATAGTTTATACTTATATGGCTGTCGGCTTTGCAAAAAAGATTGTCACTATGACGAGCAATTTGAACGGCAGAGAGCAGTGCGACTGTATTGTAACAGGAAGCGCAAGCGGCTCGTTACAGAATAGCTAAACGAGGGATTATAAGCAAAAATAAATATAAATCGGGGTGTAGCGCAGATGGTAGCGCGCTTGCTTTGGGAGCAAGATGCCGCAGGTTCGACTCCTGTCACTCCGACCACAACGGAAAAGGGTGCCCAAAAGGTACCCTTTTTTGTTGTACATTGAAAATGAGGAGTCGAACCTGTGAAGGTCTGAGCGTTAAGAAAACAGTCCGGCGGACTGTTTTTAGCGAGGAGCACAATGCGAATCCCCCATTCGCATTGTGAGTCTATAATTCGACTCCTGTCACTCCGACCACAACGGAAAAGGGTGCTCAAAAGGTACCCTTTTTTGTTGTGCATTGAAAATGAGGAGTCGAACTAAAATTCCAACCTGATATGTATTGAAATATCAGAGCACATATGATAAAATGCACATGAGCATAAGGCTCAAATTCACTTTTTGGAGAATGCTGTTTGAAAAACAACACCTTGGAGATTGTGGAAATCCTTTTCTGATATTTAATTTTGAAAGGATTTTTACAATGAAAAATTTTATAATTCGCAAAGAAACATTTGCTGATTTCAAAGAAACGGAAAACCTGGTACGGGAGTCTTTCTGGAATGTTTACCGTCCCGGTTGTCTTGAACACTTTGTACTGCACGAACTGCGCAATGACCCTGATTTTGTGCCTGAGCTTGATTTCGTAATGGAATCGGAGGGCAAAATAATCGGGCAGAATATTTTTATGCGTGCGGTAATTTCTGCTGATGACGGCAGAGAGATTCCCATTATGACCATGGGGCCTATTTGCATTGCTAACGAATTAAAGCGGCAGGGCTACGGTAAAAAACTGCTTGACTATTCATTAGAAAAAGCGGCGGAGTTGGGTTGCGGCGCAGTTTGCTTTGAAGGCAACATTGATTTTTACGGCAAGAGCGGATTTACATATGCGAGCGAAAAGGGCATACGGTATCACGGCTTGCCCGAGGATGCCGATGCGTCGTTTTCCCTTTGCAAGGAGCTTGTTCCCGGATACCTTGACGATGTAACGGGCGAATATGCCACGCCCAAAGGGTATTTTGTGGACGAAAGCGCCGCCGAAGAATTTGACAGTCAGTTTCCCTATAAAGAAAAACTGAAATTGCCGGGGCAGTTATTTTAAATAAAAAGAGCTCCCGATACGAGGATTTATGTCCCCGTGTCGGGAGTTTTTTATCATCATTAAATTAAAGCGAGTATTTTTTCGCGGTTTTTGCATAATGCAGGGCGTTTTGCTTGATTTTTTCTGCGGCCGCACCGTCAATTTCTCCCACCTTTTTAGCGGGAACACCGAGGATAAGGGAGTTATCGGGGAATTCTTTGTTTTCCGTCACAAGTGCCCCTGCACCTACAATACAGTTTTTGCCGATTTTTGCGCCGTTGAGAATTGTTGCGTTCATACCGATAAGAGAATTGTCACCCACAGTACAGCCGTGGATTACCGCATTGTGCCCGACCGTTACATTTTCACCGATTTCTACGGGGAAACCTTTGTCACAGTGCACGGTGCAGTTGTCTTGAATATTGGAATGTTTCCCTACCGTTATTTTGTCGTCGTCGCCGCGCAAAACCGCATTAAACCAAACCGAACTGCCTTCACAAAGAGTAACATCGCCTATTATCTGTGCACTTTCCGCCGTGAATGCCGAATTTGAAATATCGGGAGAAACTCCGCCGAAATCATAAACCATTTATATCACCTTAATTTATATTTTTCTAAATCTACTTTGTAGTTAACTACCTTGACGCCGTCTTTTTCAAGACGCTTTTTCTGCTCCTCAATTCCGCCGAAAGCATAATTCTTTGACAACTCGCCCTTGCTGTTTACCACCTTGTAGCAGGGGTATTTATCACCGTCGGGATTGCGGTGCAAAGCGTTCCCCACGGCGCGGGAGAGATTTTTATTCCCTAAAAATTCGGCAATCTGACCGTATGTGACAACTTTTCCTTTCGGAACGGTCAATAAATACTTTAAAATTTCTTCTTGCATTTTTCTCACCGTAATGTTGTATTGTATATAAATATTATATCACTTACTTCACTGATAATCAATTTGAAAAATCCCGTAATTCGGTTACTTTGTAGGGGACAAAGCACCACATCGTCCGCAAAATTACGAAAAAACTCACGGCGGTATCGTAGGGGCTGGCGACCTCGACAGTCCGCAAAAATTTCGTAAAATTAACGGTGCGCCGGGGTCGTCGCACCCTACAACTACGCCGTTGGTATTACCGCAATCCGATTGCGGGGGGTTGTAGGGGCGATTCACGAATCGCCCGTAAAAGAAACAGAAAAAAACCACGGTGTGCCGAGTCGTCGCACCCTACAAAACGACAGTCATTTTCATACAATTCATCGGGCAGATGTGGGCATCTGCCCCTACAAGTTCGCTCTAAAATTATGGTTAACTCGTAGGGGACGATACCCTTTTTACCAATGAAAAATGAATAATGAAGAATGAATAATTGAAAAAGGAAAACAAATAATCATATGCAACCCGTAGGGGCGATTCACGAATTGCCCGCAAAAGCACATACAAACCCACGGTGAAACCCCGTAGGGCGGGGGCTTGCCCCCGCCGTAATCGGTTTACGGTAAGTACCAACGGCGGTGGCAGTAGGGGACGATGCCTTTCATCGTCCCGCCAAATTACACGAAAACCCACCGTGTCATCGTAGGGGCGATTCACGAATCGCCCGCAGTTTGCACAAAAAAACAGCGTCCACTGTTGTGAACGCTGCTGATAATTCTTTGATATGATTATCTCTTTGAGAACTGTCGAGGCGTTAATAAAACAGTCCAGTGGACTGTTTTTAGCCGAGACCGCAACGGCTATGCCGTGAGGACACCGCAGTTTGCACAAAAAAACAGCACCCACTTGCGTGAGTGCTGAATACTCGATAAAATAACTTTTATCTCTTTGAGAACTGCGGTGCACGGCGAGCGCCTTTGAGACCGTATTTCTTT
>CAMGDG010000083.1 GCA_946041635.1 uncultured Clostridia bacterium | reverse complement strand
AGCGAAAGCGACAAATATCGCTTTAATACTGCATTTTTGACGGGTTCGGATTATTGCCGTTACCCTATATTTTCTTCTTGCCGATTATCTTAACCGCACCTACAACCGTAGGGGAAAGAATAATGTTGATTGCCAGCTCCAACAGGAAGTTAACGCCCACAAGCCCTAAAATCATATAGGAGAAAGTGTTTGCAAAACCTGCTCCTGCGCCCCATTCTTTAATCGTTTGGAAAAAGAAAAGTCTGCAACCGATAAGAAAAACGCCTGTGTTTGTAACGGGTACCAATATTGCGGAAACTATAACGGCTAAATATGTGTTCACCTTTTTGAGCGCTTCAAAAACAACACCGCCTGCAAGACCTGCAAGTGCACCTTTAAGAATAACCGTTATAACCGTTCCTGCGGGGTGGATTGCAAGAAATGCCGCCGCATCTCCCGAAAGAAGAACGATAACGCCGAAAACAAAACCAAGCCATGTGCTTACCCATTTTCCGCCCAGCGCCGCACCTATAACAATCGGAATAAGTACGAGTGAAATTGAAAATGTGCCGAATTTAATTGACGCACCGATGAACTGAAATACAACTACAATGGCGGTAAGTATTCCCGCAACTGCAATTCTTACCGCTTTTTCGCGGTCTGTTTTTTTCTTTGCCATAATAAAACTCCTTTCGCTATTGTCCCTATGGCGAAAGGTACAATGCTCTTTTAATATCCGATTACATTCCGGAAAAATGCAATCTATAATAAAATCCGCAATATCGTAATGCTGTGCTAACAGGCTACAACTCACTATGCAGATGTTATTATTTACAATTTCAGTTGTTTTTTTCGTATATGGCTTTAAGTCCCTTTAATACAAGGTCACCGTCATATTTTATTTCGTGACTGCAAACAGGCGTAATAAATGAAGAAAGCCCGCCTGTTGCAATAATGGATTGCGGCTCGCCCAATTCCTTTGCGAAACGGTCCAAAAGACCGTCAATCATTGAGGCAGTACCAAGCACAATTCCGCTTTGCATACTCTCAATAGTATTTGTACCGCACGCTTTTTTCGGCGGTTCAAGGCTGATTGTGGGTAAAAGGGAGCTTGTGTCCGTCAGAGCCTTTAAAGAAATTGATACGCCGGGCGCAATCATACAGCCCCGGAAGCCCTTATTCTTATCGACGGCATAAATTTTTGTAGCCGTTCCCAAATCCACAACAAATGCAGGCAAGGGATATTCAGCCGCCGCACCTACTGCGCCTGCCGCCAAATCGGCGCCAAGCTGAGCGGGATTATCAATCATTATGTTGAGCCCCGTTTTAACTCCCGGCGAAAGCACCAAAACCTTGTTTTCGGTGAGCTTTTCAACCGCACTTTTTATGTGAACCGTGATTTCGGGCACAACCGAACTTATAATACTTCCCGAAATCTTCGCTGCGTCTATATTATATATGGAAAAAATATTGACAAAATCCATAGCGAACTGGTCGTTTGTCTTTTGCTTTTCGGTGGCGAAACGGGCGCTCATACAAAGCTCGTCACCGTCAAAAAGCCCTAAGTTTATATTGGTGTTGCCTATATCTATCGTAAGAAGCATTCGCTCACCTCAAAGTCTTAAAAAATGCAAAATGATTATACAACATTTTATACAATTATTCAAGTCGAACTTTGTAAAAGATGTTTAATAATTTGTGCCGTGAATATGTAGGGACGATTCACGAATCGGCCGCGAAATTACGGCAACAACCAAAATCAACCGTGTAGGGCGGGGGCTTGCGATACTCGCCTGCCGGCTCAGACATCACTTCTGCTCATTTTATTCGCAGAGGTGTCCACCGGACACCCGTGCCCCCGCCGTCAATTTGCAGAAAACTCTTTTAATAAAAATATTTATTTCCGTTAAAATATGTGTTAGAATAATCAGTTGAAAAGGCGGTGAGGTAATGATTTGTAATTTGTGTCCCCGAAACTGCGGCGCATACCGTGACGAAAGCGTGGGCAAGGGCTTTTGTAAAATGCCCGAAAACCCTGTGATTGCCCGTGCTGCGGTACACAAGTGGGAGGAACCCTGTATCAGCGGAGAAAAGGGGACGGGTGCGATTTTCTTTTCGGGCTGTTCACTCAAATGCTGTTTTTGCCAAAACTACCCAATAAGCCATGAAAACAAGGGCGAGAGCGTTTCCGCCCAACGGCTTGTTGATATTATCAAAGAGCTTGAAACAAAAGGTGTTCATACCATCGACCTTGTAAATCCCACTCATTTTTCAAGTGTTATAATTGAAGCATTGAATGAATACAAACCCCGTGTCCCCGTAGTGTATAACAGCTCCGGGTACGACAGCGTTGAAACTCTGAAACGCTTTGAGGGGCTTGTTGATGTGTATCTCCCCGACCTTAAATTTTTCAGTCCCGAAAAGTCGCAAAAATATGCAAACTGTGCCGATTATTTCGCAAAAGCAAGCCTTGCAATTCTTGAAATGCACCGCCAGCAGGGAAAAAACGAATATGAAAACGGTATAATACAAAAGGGACTTATCATAAGACACCTTGTGCTTCCCTCAAATGTTGACGAGAGCAAAAATATTCTGTTGTGGATAAAAAACAATCTTCCCGATACGGTGACGGTAAGCCTGATGAGCCAATATGTGCCTTACGGAGATGCGGCGCAGTTTAAGGAAATAAACAGACGGCTTACTACGGCGGAATACGACAAGGTGATTGATTTTTTCCTTGATATAGGCTTAAAAAACGGCTTTATGCAGGAAAAAACCTCGGCTGTAACGGAATATATTCCCGATTTTGACGGAACAGGCGTAAAAACTGTTGAAAAAAATTGAATAAATGATATAATGATACAGTAAATCTAAAAAAGGAGCAGTTAAAATGAAAGGCTTTTTCAAAGAATTCAAAGAGTTTGCCATGCGCGGCAATGTTATTGATTTGGCAGTCGGCGTTATCATCGGCGGCGCATTTCAAAAAATCGTATCTTCTCTCGTAAACGATATTATTATGCCCCTTATCAGTCTTCTTACAAAGGGAACTGATTTTACAAACAAATTCATTGTTCTGGGCGAGGGCGAGTATGCAACGGTTGCAGAGGCTACCGAGGCAGGCGCCGCAATTCTTACATACGGTAATTTCATAAGCGCCGTTGTCGACTTTATTATAATGGCATTTGTGATTTTCCTCTTTATTAAGCTTATCAATAAAATTTCGCATTTGGGCAAGAAAAAGGAAGAAGAGGCTCCCGCCGCTCCCACAACAAAGGTTTGTCCTTTCTGCAAGAGCGAAATTGCAATTGATGCGGTAAAATGTCCTCATTGTATTTCCGACCTTTCCGAGGAGGCTTGAAAATGAGCTTTAAGCTTGGGTTTATCGGCTGCGGAAATATGGCGTCAGCAATAATAAACGGCGCCGTTTCGTCGCAATTTTTAAACGGCGGCGATATTTGCGTTTTCGATGTTGACTCCGCTAAATGCAAGGCTTTGAGTGAAAAGTCGGGCGTAAACATATGCACAAGCGCCGAAGAAACGGTGAAAAACTCCGATGTAACGGTGCTTGCAGTAAAGCCCCAGGTATTTCCCGCAGTTCTGCCGCAGATAAAAGAAGAGCTCACTAAAAGCGGTTCCGCACTTGTTTCCATCGGTGCAGGGAAAACTCTCCGATATATCGGCTCGTTTTTAAACAGCGGTACACCTGTTGTTCGTGTAATGCCCAATATCAACGCAAAGGTGGGCGAAGCCATGAGCGCCGTTTGCGGCAACGAAAGTGCAGACGAGAGCCTGTTGGAATTCGTAAAAGGTCTTTGCGGTTCTTTCGGCGAGGTTGTAACGCTTCCCGAAGAGCAGTTCCCCCTGTTCGGCGTTATTGCCGGCTGTTCTCCCGCATTTTCATTTATGTATATTGACGCCTTGGCAAGAGCCGCAGTCAAAAACGGAATGAATAAGCAAACCGCTTTGAAAATTTCCGCACAGGCGGTGCTGGGCAGTGCAAAAACGGTGTTAGAGGATAATTCTCACCCATGGGAATTGATTGACAGCGTTTGTTCTCCCGGCGGCACTACCATTGAGGGCGTTGCCTCTCTTGAAAAGGACTGTTTTGATGCGGCTGTTATGAATGCCGTTGAAGCGTCCCTTGATAAGGATAAAAAACTGTAATAATAATCCCGATACAGCCCGCATATCGTTTGTATCGGGATTTTTGTTGACTTTAAATGCTTTTTAATGTATTATCTAACTGATATTCGGAATGCGGAGGTGAATGTATGCCTTTTATTGATGTAAGCGTGAATATCGGTTTGAACAAAGATAAAAAAGAAAGCATAAAAACACAGTGCGGCAAAGCAATTTCGCTGATACCCGGTAAAAGCGAAAACTACCTCATGGTAAAAGTACAGGATAATTGCTCTATGTGGTTTAAGGGAGCAGGGGAGCCCTGCGCAATGTGCTCTGTAAGCGTTTTCGGCAATGCTTCAAGCCAAAGCTGTGAAGCGCTGACAAAAGAGCTTTGCGAAATTTTAGAGCGTGAAGCGGATATTGACCCGTCACGCACCTATGTAAAGTTTCAATTTATTGATACATGGGGATATAACGGATTTCTGTTTTAAACTTTCTTAAAGAAATATTAAACAATAAAATATATCTTTTTATGGGTATGTGTGATAAAATACCAAGTTGTGGAGGATATTATGAAGGATTATTTTTACAGAATTTCCCACGGATGCAAAAAGTGGGAGCTCGTTTATTGGTGGATACTTCGCGCAACTATGATTTTCGCAATGGTGGACGCCGCAGTAGGCCTCGGAAGATTTGGATTCGGCATTGAAGAATCAACAAATATTCAGCAGGTTTTGCAGACATTTGCAAACTTTGTAGGTATGTTTGCGTGGGAAATCTGCCTTTTGTTCAGTAAAAAGAGATGGCCCAGATATGTTACACCTCTTTTCCAGAACGGCTTGATTCTTCTTTTGTGGCTTGCTTCCTTCGGCGGTGCATATATTAACTTCTATTACAGCGTTAATTCTTATGACTACATAA
>CAMGDG010000082.1 GCA_946041635.1 uncultured Clostridia bacterium | reverse complement strand
TTGATATTACGGGCTTTTTCGCGTTTCGGTCAATCTAAGGGCTTCATTGTCGGGAAGAATAAAACATCGCGGATAGCGGGAGAATCGGTTAAGAGCATAACCATACGGTCGATGCCGAAGCCGATGCCGCCTGTGGGTGGCATACCGAGTTCCAACGCATAGAGGAAATCCTCATCGGTGGTATTCGCCTCTTCATCGCCCTGGGCAAGCAAAGCCTCCTGCGCTTTAAAGCGTTCACGCTGGTCGATGGGGTCGTTAAGCTCCGAATAGGCATTCGCCATTTCCCAGCCGTTCATAAAGAACTCAAAACGCTCAACATAATCGGGATTTTCCGGTTTCTTTTTAGTAAGAGGAGAAATCTCGATTGGGTGGTCAATTACAAAGGTGGGCTGAATAAGGTGTTCTTCTGCAAATTCCTCAAAGAACAGGCTTAAAATATCGCCCTTCTGATGACGCTCCTCATACTCAACATGATGCTCTTTCGCAACTGCACGAGCCTCTTCAAGAGTATGAATTTCATTAAAATCAACGCCTGAATACTTTTTGACGGCATCAAGCATAGTTATTCTTTCAAAGGGCTTGCCTAAATCCATTTCAATACCGTTATAAGTGATTTTGGTTGTGCCCAAAACCTCCTGTGCAACATAGCGATACAGGTTTTCGGTCAAATCCATCATACCGTGATAATCGGTATATGCCTGATAAAGCTCCATCAATGTAAACTCGGGGTTGTGGCGTGTATCAAGGCCTTCATTACGGAAAACTCTGCCGATTTCATAAACCTTTTCCATACCGCCTACAATAAGGCGCTTTAAGTAAAGTTCAAGAGAAATACGGAGTTTAATATCAATATCAAGGGCGTTAAAGTGAGTCTCAAAAGGTCTTGCCGCCGCACCGCCCGCATTGGGAACGAGCATGGGAGTTTCAACCTCCATAAAGCCCTGACCGTCAAGATACTTACGGATTGCGCTTATAATCTTTGAACGGTTTACAAAGGTCTGCTTAACATCCTGATTCATAATCAGGTCAATATAACGCTGACGGTAGCGCATATCGGTATTGGTAATACCGTGAAACTTTTCGGGCAAAATTTGAAGGCTCTTTGAAAGGAGTGTAAGCTCCGAGGCGTGAATTGAAATTTCGCCTGTTTTGGTTTTGAAAACCTCGCCTTTAATTCCGATAATATCGCCGATGTCAAGCTTTTTAAACGCCTTGTACTCCTCTTCGCCGATGCAGTCACGGGCAACATAAGACTGGATATTGCCCTTTAAATCCTGAATATTGCAAAAGGAAGCCTTACCCATAATGCGCTTGGACATCATTCTGCCTGCAACGCTTACGGTTTTACCTTCAAGGCTCTCAAAATTTTCTTTGATTTCCGCACTGTGATGAGTACGGTCATATTTAGTTATTACAAAAGGGTCGTTACCCTCTTCCTGCAAAGCACTGAGTTTTTCACGGCGAATTTTCAAAAGCTCGCCTATATCCTGCTGAGGCTGCTGTGCCTGCTTATTTTCTTCTGCCATTTTCAATCCTCCTCACACAAAATCCTGACGAAAGTAATTATTTCAAAATCTCAACAATTTTGAACTGCATTGCCCCTGCGGGAGCCTCAACAATTACCTTATCGCCGACCTTATGACCGATAAGAGCTTTTCCGACGGGAGATTCATCGGAAATTTTGCCCACGGCGGGGTCTGCCTGTGCAAAGCCAACGATTGTATATGTGAACTCTTTTTTCTTTTTGTCAACGATTTTTACGGTTGAACCGATATGAACATTCTCCGTTCCCAAAGACTCAACATCGAGCACCTTGGCGGTTTTAATAATATGCTCAATTTCACTTATGCGTGCTTCAAGCTTTGCCTGATCACTCATAGCCTCGTCATATTCGCTGTTTTCGGAAAGGTCGCCGAAGCTGCGGGCAACCTTAATTTTCTCGGCCGCCTCTTTTCTGCCTACGGTTTTTAATTCTTCAAGCTCTGCTTCAAGCTCTTTAAGGCCTTCTATTGTGAGTAATGTTTCCTGTGCCATTTTAAAGTCTCCTTTATTGGAAAAATATGGTACGGCAAAAGATACGGCCGCACCGCCATATGGAATATATTATATTAAATAAATCCTTTTGTGTCAAGTGAAATGAACATTATCCACGCTCATTTTTTCACGGTTAACCTCCACAACATCAAAAACACAGTTGCCTAAGTCAAAAGCGCCGCAAAGCTCATATAAAGCGGCGTAAAAGCTGTATTTATCGGTTTTCGGCGGAATAAGAGAAGAATATATATCGGGAACGGTAAAATCCCCGCCGTTGCCGATATTTAAAAAGCCCCGGGTCGTATTTACAGTCATTATTCTGCGATCCAAGCAGATTTTCACCTCGGCTTCTGCGGCGGCGGACTGAACAGACGGACACAGCCCCGTACTTTCAATTATTTCGTCGCAAGTATCAGAATATTCCTCTTTTTTATCGGTTGCAACAGTAATTCTAAAAGCGTAGGGAGAAACCTTTACCAAAAAATCGGTATGCTTTGCGTTTTTATCTATAAAGCAAATATCAAAAGGTTTTTTTCGGCTGTAATTATTCTTTATTATATGCAAAAAAGTGTTTTCAGTCATTTTATTATACAGCATTTCGCTCTTAAATACTCCCAAGCCCTCACATTCCGGCACCGTGATATGATTTGCCGTTACAAGTCTTTTAGCGCATTTGCCAACGCTCTGCACAATATAATCCCAATCCGCTCCTTTTTCTCCCACGGTGACGGTAAGAACATAAAACGGCGCACCCTTGAAAACGGGAACTGTTTTTAAATCATATGTATCTCTTTTAAATCTGCCGAACAAAAATTCAAAAAACGATTTTTCTCTGTGTTGGATAATCAATACACAAAACATAAAAATCCCCCCGCAAAAACTTATGCGTGGGGATTATAAATTATTATTTTATCACGAATTCAGCAACTCCACAGCCTTTTGATACTGAGCGTCATCCGCCTGAGAGAGCATTTCGAGCCTTGAATTCTGCTCGGCGGTAAGTTCAACGGTTATATCGGGCTCCAAGCCTTTACCGTTAAAGCTTTCGCTCTTATACGGATTGATTTTTGCAACCGTCAGCGCAATTGCGCCGCCGTCGCTTAACTCAAACACCTTTTGCATTGTTCCGTTACCCATCGTTTTGGTTCCGATAAGCTGAGCCATACCGAAATCACGCAAATCGCAGGCAAAAAGCTCTGCCGCACCCGAAGTTTTACCGTTTATCAAAACCGCCATGGAAAAATTCACGCTGTCTGAATCCGAAGTAAAGGTTTCGAGAGTATTCCCCTCTTTATCAACCGCAGTTGCAAGAGCACCTGTTCCCTCGGTTGCAACGGGCACAAGAATATCAATACATTCAACCGCATTTGCAATAAGCCCCGTATCAGTATTTCTCACATCAAAAATAATTGATGATACCGAATTACTGCTCATATGTTTCAGCGCTTTTTCAAGCTGCTGTGCGGTGGTGCTGTAAAAAGCGGTAATTTTAATGTATCCTATATTGTTTGCAACGCTGTAATAAACCGTTTGAGCCGCATAACCTCTTGCTACCGACACGGTTTTGCTCTCGCCGCCGTGAGTGTAGGTTACCTGAACATTGGTGAGCTTCTGACCGTTAAGGCTTTCCATTAAGTCCTCATAGTTGCCTTGGGAAACGGCTACGGAATCCACCGCAGTTATTACATCGCCCTTTGAAATCCCCTGAAGCTGTGCGGGAGAGCCCTCGGAAACCTCCGCAACATAAATATTGTTGTTTTGGCTGTCATAAACGGCGATAATTCCTATTCCGCCCTTATTTCCTTTTTCTTCCTCTTTATATGCGGCGTAGTCATCGGCGGTCATATAATAACTGTATCTGTCGCCAACGCCCTCAACATATCCGCCGGACATCATTGCGGTAAGCAAATTTTCGTTTATCTCGCCGAAATAGTTTTCTCTTACCAAATCGTCGATTTCCGATACGGAGGAATAAAGATTTGAACGGCTCGCCACATCTTTTATTATTTTGTTGTAGATTTTCATTGACACGGTCATTGTTATTGTTACTGCCAGCGCAACGGAAAGAAAAATCAATGACAATGTAAGACCTAATGATATTTTTTTATTCAAAGGACATCATCCTTTTCAAATTTATACAAGCGGATTCGGCAAATACAATTCCGGATTTACTCTGTTGCCGTTTAATCTCATTTCAAAATGAAGATGAGAGCCTGCAACGGGATTCGCTGCCGATGGACGGGGCCAGCAGTTACCCGTATTGCCTACAAGACCGATTACCTGCCCCTGAACAACCTTATCACCCACATTTACGTAACGGGCATCGAGATGGCACACAAGGGAGCTTAATCCGTTGCCGTGGTCAATATTTATATAATGACCGTATGTACCTGCAACATATGTTGACTTTGTAACGGTTCCCGATGCTACGGCATAAACCTTGGCGCCCTTTGAGGTGTAATATGTCTTCCCGTTGAACACACGGTTTGCGGGAGCGCAAAGGTCAACGGAGGCAGTTCCTCTTGAACAGTGCTGTGCGTAGGTCGCAGAATAGTATGTGGTTTTTTCCTGCAAGGGGCTAATAAGTCCTTTTGAGGACACACGGAAATTATGGCTTACCGTTCCGTTATTAACGCTTCCGTCACCGCTGGAACCGTTGTTGCCTATATCCTTATCAAGTTCCTTAGCAAACTCTTCTTTTTCTTTTTCTGCTTTTGCAAGAAGGTCCTGAACAAGCTTACTGTTCTGGTCCAGCTTGCTTATAAGCTCGTTCGCCTTATTAAGCTTTGCTTCAACAGCGTTTTTCTTGCTGTCAAAATCGCTCTTCTTTGCCACAACCTCTTGGCGCTGTGCATCAAGCTCGGCACGGTCTGCATCAAGCTTTTGCTTGCTTTCAACCTGCTCTGCCTTTTTCTGATTAAGCTCCTCCACCATTGCATTTAAGGATTCGATTTGCTCTTTAAGGTCGCTTACCACTGCCGAATCATGCTTTGAAACCTGCCTTATCAGCTCGCTTCTTGTCAGGAAATCCTGAAAATCCTCAGCACTCAAAAAAATTTCCAATTCCGAGGTTTCGCCCGCCATATATGCGGCTCTCAGTCTTTTTTTCAAAACCTCGTATGTTTCATCTATTTTTTCGTTCTGAACGGCAATCTGCTCGTCAACCTGCTTTATCTCAGCATCAAGGGCGGCAATTTT
>CAMGDG010000081.1 GCA_946041635.1 uncultured Clostridia bacterium | reverse complement strand
CCTTCACCCTCATGGCGTCCGCAGCGGGGGCAAACATCGCCGATAATTCCTGTGTATCCGCAAACGGGGTCACGGTCAACGGGGTGGTTTATTGAGCCGTAGCCGATACCTGCATCGTACATGCAACGGATAACTGCCTCAAATGCGTCAAGGTTCTGTGTGGGGTCTCCGTCCATTTCAACATAAGAGATATGACCGCCGTTTGTAAGAGCGTGATACGGGCCCTCAATTCTGATTTTATCAAATGCTGAAATGGGATAATATACGGGAACATGGAAAGAGTTTGTATAATACTTTCTGTCTGTTACGCCGGGAATTTCACCGTAACGCTCTCTGTCCATTCTTACAAATCTGCCGGAAAGTCCCTCAGCGGGAGTTGCGATAAGTGAGAAGTTAAGCCCTGTCATCTCGCTTGCTTCATCGGCACGCTGACGCATATGGTGAACAATTTCAAGTCCTAAATTCTGTGCCTCTTTGGATTCGCCGTGGTGCTTGCCGATAAGTGCTTTAAGTGTTTCGGCAAGTCCGATAAATCCGATTGTAAGAGTACCGTGTTTAAGAACCTCTCCTACCTCATCGTCAATACCCAGTTTTTCTGAATCAAGCCAAATGCCCTGTCCCATAAGGAACGGATAGTTTCTCACCTTTCTCTTTGCCTGAATTTCAAAGCGTTCAAGAAGCTGAGCGATTACAAGGTCAATCTTTCTGTCGAGCTCCTCAAAGAAATAATCAAGGTTTCCGTGAGACTTAATAGCAATTCTAGGAAGGTTTATGGAGGTAAATGAAAGGTTACCTCTGCCGCCTGTTACACTGCGTGTTTTATCATAGTTATTTGCCATAACTCTTGTACGGCAACCCATATATGCAACCTCTGTATTGGGGTCACCCTCAACATAGAATTCTTTGTTAAAGGGAGCGTCCAGGAATGAGAAGTTGGGGAAAAGACGCTTTGCGGATACTCTGCAAGCAAGCTTGAACAAATCGTAGTTGGGATCCTCGGGATTGTAGCTTACGCCTGCTTTAAGCTTGAAAATGTGAATGGGGAACACGGGTGTTTCGCCGTTGCCCAAGCCTGCCTCGGTGGCAAGCATTACATTTTTGATTACCATTCTGCCCTCGGGAGAGGTGTCGGTTCCGTAGTTTATAGATGAGAAGGGAATCTGTGCGCCTGCACGGGAGTGCATGGTATTAAGGTTATGAACGAGAGCCTCCATTGCCTGATATGTTGCTCTGTCTGTTTCCTCGGCTGCTTTCGTAACGGCAAAGCTCTGTACTTTTTCAATTTCCTCTGCCGAAAGCTTTAATTTGGAAGCCAGCTCTTTTGCTTCAAGCTTCTGATAATCATTATCGTTTGCAAGGCAGGGAGCAACGCCCTTTTTGCTCTCGATATCGGCGCAAATCGCTTTGCACTTATCCTTTGCGTTATCAACGCCGTCAAGCAATTCAAGTGCTTTTGAAAGATTGTCGATATATTTTTTCTTATATGTCTTTTTAACGCCGGGAGCCATTCCGTAATCAAAATTGGGAATACTCTGACCGCCGTGCTGATCGTTCTGGTTGGACTGGATAGCGATACACGCAAGTGCGGAATAGCTTGCAATATCGTTGGGCTCACGAAGGAAACCGTGGCCTGTTGAAAATCCTCCGTTAAAGAGCTTTAAAAGGTCAATCTGACAGCAGGTTGTTGTAAGAGTGAGGAAGTCCATATCGTGAATATGAATATCGCCCTCCTGATGAGCTTTTGCGTGCTCCGGCTTTAAAATGTGGAGAACATTGAACTGCTTTGCACCCTCGGAGCCGTATTTAAGCATAGTACCCATTGAGGTATCGCCGTCGATATTGGCATTTTCACGCTTGACATCATTATCCTTTGCGGAAACGAAGGTTAAATCCTCATATGTTTTCATGAGGCGTGTGTTCATTTCACGAACACGGGAACGCTCTGCTCTGTAAAGAATGTATTTTTTAGCCGTTCTTGCGTGACCTGTTTCAATAAGTGTTTTTTCCACATAATCCTGAATCTGCTCAACGGTGGGAACAGCTATACCGTCACGCTCAATATATTGTACCGCAAGCTTTGCGACTTCCATTGCCTCGTCAAAATCCTTACCGCCTGTTGCCTTTGCAGCCTGATACACGGCATTTGCGATTTTTTCGATGGAAAAATCCACCTCTCTGCCGTCTCTTTTTAAAATCTTTTCAACCATTTCGCTGTATCCTCCGTTTTTTTCGTTCATATGTTTTACACACAACATCTTGTGTCTGTTCTGTCGGTGAGTATCATTTTATAGTATATTTTTCATTATGTCAATATATTGTAGAGAAAAAAATATCCAAAAAACAGGTATAATTTTTGGTTACTTTTATGCTTGACTTCCAAAAGCCGTTTTACAGAGCCGTTTCGGGCACATTTTTACGAAGCTTCGGGTTACATCTTAATAAAAAATATGCTTGTATGAGAAAAATCACCTACCACAATATATTGTGGTAGGTGATTGTCTGCTTTTTATATAAAAAAACACAAATTATACATCGTAATACTTTTTCATACGCTTTTTACGCACAACCGTGATAACCGTGATTGCAACAACAACGGCAATGGCAGAGAAAAACGCCGCATAAAGTCCAGATGCGTCATTCTCGCCCTTAACCTTCATCCAAAGAGTATTCATATACTGCAAGGTATCATTGGGCAGGTTGTGGAACTCCTGCGCATTGGCCACCTCCTCGGGATAAACCGCTTCGCTGTCAATCAAAGAATATTCATCGTTCTCAACAACGGCCTTATTGGGTGTGGCGTAATAAATATACTCCGCATTGGCAAGGGCGACCTCCGGCTCCATCATAAAATTGATAAAAGCCTCGGCGCCTTTTTTATTCTGTGTGCCGCGAGGAATACAAAAGGCATCGTAAAAGGTGTTTACGCCCTCCTCGGGAAGAACGAAATCAAGGTCGGGATTATTTTCTTTCATAAGCTCATAATCGCCGGCGTAATAAGCGGCAAGGGCATAGTCGCCGCTTTCCATCTTAATGAAAACCTCGTCCATAACATACTCGGGTTTAACCTTTTGGCGCTGCTCCAAAAGTAATTCGGCGGCATTGTCCCAATCCTCTTTGCTGACGGTATTTAAATCCTGCCCCAGCAAAAACTGTGCAATTGCAAAAGCATCACGGGGATTGTTGAACATCAGCACCTTGCCTTTGTACTGCTCATTCCACAGCACTTTCCAGCTTGTGGGCTTTTCTTTTACATACTTTGTATTATATATAAGTATTGTTGTGCCCACATTATATATCACGGCGTAATCACTTATGCCGTTTTCAACAAGATAGCCGTATTTTTCACTGTCAAAATACTTTTCATAGTTAGGAATATTGGCGTAATCAAGCGGTTCAAGCATATCCTCGGACATAAGCCTCTCCACCATATAATCGGAGGGAACGATAACATCGTAGCTTACTCCGCCGCCTGAAAGCTTGGAATACATATTTTCATTGGACTCAAAGGTGGTGTAGTTCACCTTACAGCCCGTAAGCCGTTCAAATTCCGAAACCACATCCATACTTTCATCGTCTATATACTCGCCCCAGTTATACACATTAAGAACTGTTCCCTGCAAGCCGAGATTTTGATAGTATTCCAAAGTTTCTTCGGAGAAAACCTCATCATCCTCGGCATAAACAGGAAGACACACGGCACAAAGCATAATAAGCAGGGCAAAAAGGACGGCAAAAACTTTTTTCATTCGTATTTATCCTCCTTTTTTGACCTTTGCTTTTTATCGGATTTTGACTGCGCCCAATTCATAAGCAGCAGCAATATGAAAATTGCGGCAAAGATGAGGGTTGAAAGGGCGTACATATCCGGTTTAACTCTCTTTTTCGTCATGGAGAATATGTGTATGGGCAGCGTTTGGAAATCGGGACCGTTTGTGAAGTAACTGATGATAAAGTCATCAAGGGACAAGGTAAATGCCATAATAGCGCCTGCAACAATACCCGGCAGAATAGCGGGGAAAACCACCTTCATAAACGCCTTGAACGGGTGACATCCCAAATCCTGTGCCGCCTCGTAAATTCTCATATCTGTTTGACGAAGCTTGGGAAGAACGGATAAAATCACATAAGGCAGTTGAAAGGTTATATGCGCTATAAGAATTGTACCGAAGCCCAAAACATCTTTTCTGCCCAAAAGCGCTCCTGCGAAAACAAACAAAAGCATCATTGAGATACCTGTTACTATTTCGGGATTCATCATGGGGATATTTGTTACAGTCATTATTGAAGATTTAATATACTTTTTCTTAACGGAATTTATGCCTACGGCGGCAAGAGTACCCATTACGGTAGAAATTGCCGCTGAAACAACGGCAAGTATTACCGTGTTTTTCAAGGCGTTCATTGTTGCTCTGTCATGAAACAGCCGCTCATACCATTGCAGGGAAAAGCCGCTGAACACATAGGTGCTCTCTGTTCCGTTAAAGGAAAACACCATCATAACAACCATGGGCGCATATAGGAATATAAACACAAGCGCCATATAAAGCTTTGATACGGGAGATGTTTTTGTCATATCAGCACACCTCCGTCATCATCGCTGTCGGTAAAATAATTAAGAAGCCCTAAGCAAATTAAAATCATTACCATAAGCACTAACGAAAGCGCCGCGCCGAGATTATAATTGTATGCTGTTTGGAACTGTCCCTCAATAACATCTCCGATTAAGGTAATCTGACCTCCGCCCAGCTTCTGCGTAATGTAGAAGGTACTTACGGAGGGCACGAAAACCATTGTGACTCCGCTTGCAATTCCCGGAACTGAAAGCGGGAATATTACACGGCGCAAGCAATGAAATTTACTGCAACCCAAATCCTGCGCCGCCTCAACAAGGGAATTATCCATTTTGGACATTACAGTGTAAAGGGGCAAAATCATATAGGGCAAAAAGTTATAAACCATACCCAGTATTACGGCGCCGCCTGTATTGAGCATATGCAAGGGTTCTATACCGAAAACACCCAAAAACCTGTTTATTACGCCCGATTCGCCCAAAATTGTTATCCAGGAATATGTTCTTATAAGAAAGCTCATCCACATAGGCAGCATTACGAGCATAACTGCCGTGCGCTGGAATGACGCTTTGCTTTGCGCAAGAAAATACGCAAAGGGATATGAGATAACAAGGCAAATAAGCGTTGCGATTGCACCGTAGCTTATTGAAAGAACAAAAGTTGCGGTATAGTCGCCTATCTGTGCAATATTGTTAAGCGTTGCGTTGCCCTCGGCATCGGTGAAGGCATAATAAATAACCATAATCA
>CAMGDG010000080.1 GCA_946041635.1 uncultured Clostridia bacterium | reverse complement strand
CCTCCACCTTAAAGGTTTTAGCGTTTTTAAGCTGTTCTGCCAGATATTCGGGAGCGTATTTTAATATCTCCTCCATATTCTTTTCCACCTGCAATGCTCTTGAATAACAGGCTATACCGAAAACACGGGCAATTCGCTCGTTTACCTCGTCCATATCAACAGAATCGTCAACAGGAACAACCGATACGGTTGACTGTTCTTTTCTGTATTCAAAATCACCGAGAGGTTTAAGCCTTCTGCGAATATTTTTAATCAGTATGTCCTCAAATGTGGAACGGTTTAAGCCCTTTAACGCAAGTTCACCGTTTTTAATAAGTATTATTTCTTTCATATTATCTCCTGACGCGTTTTACGGTATTTACAATACCATTATACAACAAATCCATATCATTTTCAGTGGTACTTTTTGACAAACTTATTCTTATTGCGCTGTCAATCAGAGAAGGCGCAACTCCCATTGCGGAAAGAACATCACTGCGGTGCCCTTTTGAACACGCCGAACCTGCCGAAACATATATTCCCTCTGCCGAGAGAGCGTTAAGCATAACCTGTGACGGCACGCCCTTAACAGAAATATTTATAATATACGGCAAGGCATCATCGGGAGAGTTTATATACACACCGTCAACGGTTTTTATTTTATCTGTAAAATACTGTTTAACCCTTTGGGTATCGGCAAGGTTTTTCTCAACACTGCCTATATCTTCAACTGCGGCGGCAAAAGCGCATATTGCAGGCATGGGCTCGGTTCCGGAAACAAGACCGTTTTCCTGACCTCCGCCCAAAATACTCGGCATAAGACGAACGGAACTATTGACAAACAATGCTCCCGCACCCTTTATTCCGTGGATTTTATGAGCGCTCATGCTCATTAAATCAATACCGAGTTTTTTAGGCTTAATTGCCATTTTACCAAAGCCTTGAACAGCATCACAATGAAAATACGCTTTTGAATTTTTTGACTTAATTATGCCTTTTATTTGCGAAATATCCTGAATTGAGCCGACCTCGTTATTAACCGCCATAACGCTTACGAGAATTGTATTTCCGTCAACAGCGTTTGAAAGCTCGTCAAGGTTAATTTTACCGTTTCTGTCGGGTTTCAAATAAACCGCCTCAAAGCCCGCTTCTTCAAGAAGCTGAAAGTGCTTAATTACGCTGGGGTGTTCAAGCCCCGTAGTGATTATTTTTTTACCCTCACGGTGTTTTGTACGGGCAGTGCCTAAAATCGCAGTATTGTTCGCCGCCGTTCCGCCTGATGTAAAATATATTTCTTTCACATCGCAGGAAAGAAAAGAGGCAAGGGTTTTGCGGGCGTTATCAAGCTCTTTTTTAGCATTGTATCCGCACATATGCAGACTGGACGGATTACCGAAGTTTTCGTTCATCATAAAAAGCGCTTTTTTTACTGCTGCTTCACACGGCTTTGTGGTTGCGCTGTTATCAAGATAAACGCTCATTGCACTTCTCTCCCATTCTGCATAATAAATCATTATAAATTATACTACAAAAAACAATGTTTGGCAAATATAAATTGGACAAAAAATGCGTATATTTTTAAATTTTTTGTTAACAATAATTTCAAATCTGCAAAGGAGCGCAAAAATGGACAGTAAAACATACTCAAAACGCAAGAAAATAAGAATAATTCTATACACCGCAACGGTGATTATCGTGTTGGGAATTTTCGGCATTGTGCAGACTGTGAAAGCAACCCGCTATCGGCGTGAAGCGATTGTAACAAAGCAGATGGCGCTCATTTCGCTTGACGAGTATCTTAATAATATATCGGCAAACCTTGAAAAGACGGTTTATGTGAGCACTCCCACTATGCTTTCAAGGCTTTCAACGGAGCTTTGGCGTGAAGCGTCCGGAGCGAAGAACAGCCTTTCAATGCTTTCCGGCAGCGATTCATCGCTTGATAACACATACAAATTTTTATCGCAGGTTGGCGAATTTGTGATGGCGTTGCAAAGGAAAAGTGCCGCAGGAGAACCGATTACAGACAACGAAAGAGAGCAGCTGAAAGAACTCAATTCCTACTGTGACATGTTGACAGAACAAATAGGCAAAATGTGTTTTGAGCTTGAAAACGGGAATTTAAATTTTGAGAATACCAATACCAACCTTCTCAACAACAAAACAGAGACACCAACGCCGGGAAGCAGTATTGACGATGCAGAACAGTCTCTTTCCGACTTTCCCTCGCTTATATATGACGGTCCGTTTTCCGACCATATTGAACAAGCACAGCCCAAGCTATTGGAAAGTGAAAACGAGATTTCCAAAAACAAGGCGTTGGCAGTTGCCCAAAATGTGTGTGCAGATGAAAAAGATTCTTTAAAATTCGCATATGAAGAGGGCGGCAAAATCCCCTGCTATGTTTTTCAAAGTGAAAACTGCACAGTAGGAATTACGAAAAAAGGCGGAAAACCTCTTTATATGTTAAATTCAGGCTATGCAGGGGCAGTTGAGATAAAATATGAGGAAGCGATAAAATACGGAGCGGATTTTCTTAAACAAATCGGTTATGACGGATTAAAAGAAAGCTATTATTTTACCGATGACGGTATTTGCACGGTTAATTTTGCCGCAACAAAAGACGGTATTGTTTGCTACCCCGACCTGATAAAAGTAAGTGTAAACTTGGAAAACGGCAATATAATGGCATTTGACGCAACGGGTTATGTTTCAAATCATTATGAGAGAACGCCTCCCGACAATACGATTTCTGCATCAAAGGCGGCAGAAAAAATCAACTCGTATCTCAATATAATATCCGTGCAGAAAAGCGTGATTCCCAATGATTGGGGCGGTGAAAGATTTTGCTATGAGTTTCACTGCAAAACCGACAACTCTCAAGAGTTGCTCGTATATATCGACTGTATTACAGGCGAAGAGGACGATATTCTTATTCTGCTTTACAGCGACGGCGGCGTCCTGACAAAATAGAATAATTGAATATAATAAGTTTAACGGAGGTAATATAATGAAAAAAGCAGCAATAATTATGATTGCAATTACTGCCGTATTATGTCTGTTTTTTGCAGGCTGCGGCGATGCAGACGACGGTAAAGTAGGCAACACCTCGGCAGGCAATAATAACAGCACGACGAACAATGCGGTAAGTAATCATAACGGCACAACATCTGATATGAAAGACGATGTTTCCCAGGGCGTAAGCGATTTGGGCGACGGAGTCAGTGATGTTCTGGACGGTGCAGGCGATGCTGTATCCAATGTTGTAAGCGGAGTGAGTGAAGCCGCTTCCGATACTGCAAAGGGTATCAGAGACACAGTACGCTGATTAAAAAATTAAGCTTCGGCACAAAATATCCCTGCTGATAAATTCAGCAGGGATATTTTTCTTGACAAGGAAATTTCTGTGTGTTATTCTTAATGAGTTACTTAACAATTCAACCGAAATTTTACGAAAGGAGCAGAATTATGTACATTTTTTCACGAGATTATAACAGAAAACCATACCTTTCAGTTGAGAATATTTTATTCTGCGACTTTCAGATACATATACCCATTTCTTGCGATTGACTTTTGTTAATTTGGATATTGTATTGTGTTTTCCGCAGATTATTGTCTGCGGTTTTTTTATTTGAGGAGGAGAAAATGAGAAGAGGTTTTGAAAACAAAAACTTACGGGAAGGCAAAAAAATTCCCGTTTTCAAAAATGTTGTCTTTGCTCTGCGCCTTGTGTGGAAGGCGGACAAAAGACTGCTTTTAAGCTATCTTTACAGCAATATAATTGATAATGTGTTTCAGTACTATATTCAAAGCATACTGTTTTTAAAGATTTTGCTTTCTATAATAGACTCAGGCGCAGATTTTTCGATGTATTCCCGTAAACTGCTTGCGTTTTTCGGAGTTACGGTGTTTGTAAAAATTTCCGTCTGGGCGTCGGCATACATAAGGCAGGTTTCTACCAAAAATGTGCTGAAAGTACTTAATAATATGGTATTTGAGAAAGCGGCGCAGCTTGATGTGGGGCAATACGAAAACCCTGAATTTTACGACAAATACCAAAGGGCAACCGCCGTAATGGCATCGGGCTATTTTGACATTGTTTGTTGGGATGTTGCCGCAATTGTGGGCGGAATAATATCACTTCTGCTTGTAGTCGGCACGGTTATTTCAATTAACCCTATGTACTTACTGTTTTTGGCGCCCGGCTTAATTGTCTTTGTTATCGAAACGGCAAAAAGCAAGGCGGTATATAAGCGCGATGTTGAGATGACAACCAACAACCGTACAAAAGCCTATATCCAGAGAACGGTTTTCTTAAAGGACTTTTCAAAGGATATGAGAACATCAAACATTTTTTCTGTTATGATGAAACGTTTTGACGGTGCAATTAAGGGTAATATCGAAATTCTGAAAAGTTACGGCTTAAAGCTGTTCCTTTACAGTATGGCAAGCGACCTTTGCTCGGTATTTATACCCATAATCGGCACATATATGTATGCAGGCTGGCAGTTTGTCAGCAAAAAGGCGCTGACCGCATCGGGATTTTCTGTTGTAGTTTCGGCTGTGGGCGCAGTAAACGGAATGTCATGGTATATTCAGGAGGGGCTTGATGACCTAATTCAGATGTCCCTCTACTTCCAGAATCTGCGTGAATTTTTTGATTATGAAAGCGGAATAACAGACGGCGAAAAAGAGGCGGAAGAATTTAATTGTCTTGAATTTAAAAATGTATCTTTCCGTTACCCAAGCGCTGAGAAAAATTCAATTGAAAATGTGTCTTTTAAAATTGAAAAAGGCGAAACCATTGCCCTGGTCGGTATAAACGGAGCAGGAAAATCCACGCTTGTTAAACTGATTTTGCGGTTTTATGATGTAACCGAGGGCGAAATCCTCTATAACGGTATTAACATTAAGGAATATAATGTTGACTCTTTGCGCAACGCTTTCGCCACCGTTTTTCAGGATTACAAAAATTTTGCGGTATCCGTGTTTGAAAATGTTATGTGCCGTGAATGCAGCGAAGAGGATAAAATTAAGGCTCAGACTGCTCTTGAAATGGCAGGCGTATGGGACAAGGTAAAAACGCTTCCAAGCGGCGGTGATACGGTGCTCACAAGGGAATTTGACGAAGAGGGCGCAGGACTTTCGGGCGGCGAAAATCAAAAGGTTTCCACAGCAAGACTTTTTGCCCGCAACTATGAAATGGCAATTCTTGACGAACCCTCGTCCGCACTTGACCCCATTGCCGAATACAAAATGTATGAAAATCTTATACAAGCGACAAAGGACAAGACTGTAATGTATATTTCGCACAGACTCTCGTCCGCAGTACTTTCCGACAGGGTAATAGTGCTTGAAAACGGCAGTATTATCGAGAGCGGCACTCACAGGGAGCTTTTGGCACACGGCGGAAAATACAGCGAAATGTTTAATTTACAGGCTTCCGCATATTCGGGAGAGGAGGTTCCTGAAAATGCATAAATTCAAGATAAAAAAGCGGGAAACGGAGCATTCCGTTTTCTCAAATATACTTTACTTTGTGGGGTTGATGTTCAAATTATCGCCAGGACTTGTAATAGGCGAACTTTTTTCAAGCATAATACGGAATTTACCTTCAAAGCTCA
>CAMGDG010000079.1 GCA_946041635.1 uncultured Clostridia bacterium | reverse complement strand
GCTCCCGAATATCTGGCAGAACAGCTTAAAAACGCTAAAACCTTTAAGGTGGAGGGTAAGCGTTCCGATAAAAAGTTTCCCTTAACTTCTCCCCAGATGTCCGCCGAGGTAGGCGGCGCTGTGCTTGAAAAGTTTCCCCATTTAAAGGTTGATGTAAAAAATCCCGATGTGCTCATTACCATAGAAATCAGAGATAAATATGCATTTATCCGAGGTAATCAGACAAAGGGCGCAGGCGGTATGCCGACGGGAACCGCAGGAAAATCCGCAATTCTTATTTCAGGCGGAATTGACAGCCCCGTTGCGGCATATATGATGGCGAAAAGGGGACTAACCCTTACTGCAATCCATTTTGCTTCACCTCCTTATACATCGCCTCAGTCGGAAGAAAAGGTTCATGAATTACTCCGTCAGGTCTCTAAATTCAGCGGAAATATAACGCTTTTCACAGTTGGCTTTACCGAAATTCAGGAGCAGATAAGAGATAATTGCCCCGAGGATTTGTTTACCCTCGTTATGCGCCGATTTATGATGCGCATTGCGGAAAAAATCGCCGAAAAAGAAGAGTGCAAGGCTCTCATAACAGGGGAGAGCCTCGGTCAGGTTGCAAGCCAGACTTTACCTGCCCTTGCCTGTACGGACGCAGTTGTTTCAATGCCGGTTTTCCGTCCTCTTATAGGTCTTGATAAGGACGAAATCATTGCGGTTTCAAGAAAGATAAACACTTTCGATATTTCAATTCAGCCCTTTGAGGATTGCTGTACCGTGTTTACTCCCAAACACCCCAAAACCAAGCCTCAAATCAGTATTCTTGAAAATGCCGAAAAGGCTCTGGATGTGGACGGTCTTATTGAAAAGGCATTGGGCAATACCCGTGTTCAAAATATTTACTTTTAAAAGGTTTAGTTTTTATGACACTTGAAGAAAAAACCGTAAAAATTTTAAAAGAAAAAGGACTTGTTATGGCTTGTGCCGAGTCCTGCACAGGCGGTTTGATAGCAAAAAGAATAACCGATGTCAGCGGTTCCTCGGCAGTTTTTAATTGCGGAATTGTAAGTTACAGCAACGAAATTAAAAGCAAGGTGCTGGGTGTCAGCGAAAAAACGCTTGAAACATACGGCGCTGTAAGCGAACAAACCGTCCGCGAAATGGTAAGCGGCGTATTAGCGCTTTCGGGTGCCGATGTTGCCGTGTCAGTATCGGGTATTGCAGGACCTGCGTCAGATAACACATCAAAGCCTGTGGGGCTTATTTATCTTGCCGTTTCAGACGGCAAAAATACAAAAGTAAAATGCCTGAATAACAGTTTTAAATTTGATATAAGAAACAGAAACAGAAACCGTGCCTGCGAAGAGGCTCTTAAAATGATAATAGAAACGGTGGGTGGTAATCTTGAATAAACGAAGAATGTCAGCGGGAAAAACCGTTGTTCTGATGATTTGCGTTGTTCTGTTCACGGTTTCGTCGGGATTTTTAATCAAGCATTTTGTTGAGATACATAGAAATAAAGATACATTTGAAAAGCTTTCACAGCTTGTTCCTTCCGATGACGGGAGCAACAGTTCTGATACACCCGATTATTCAAAGCTTTTGGAAATGAATTCCGATTTAGTAGGCTGGATAACCGTTCCCAACACCTCTATAAATCATCCCGTTGTTAAGACGGCAAATAACGAATACTATCTTGACCATAATTTTGATAAAGAATCTGACCGCCGCGGCGCAGTGTTTATGGATTACCGCAACAATGCAACTGAGCTTGATTCAAACACAATTCTTTACGGCCATAATTGCTATGATACAACAATGTTCTCGGAGCTTGTTAAATATGAAAGCATTGATTTTTATAAAAAAAGTCCCGTATTTGAATTTAACACTCTTGAAAAGAAATATAAGTGGAAAATTTACGGTGTGTTTATAACAAGTGCCGCCGAAAGTGAAGATAACGGCTATGTTTTCTATTACAATACGCCGAATGTTGATGAAAATGATTTTGACGGCTTTATCGAGGAAGTCAACAAGCGCAGGCTTTATACCACCGATGTTGATATTAACAGTGAAGACAGGCTTATGATACTTTCAACCTGTGTGCGAAATCTCGATTTGAAAAACAAAGCCGGAGCAACAACTTACAGAGCAGACGGAAGAATAGTAATTCTTGCTCGAGCCGTCAGAGACGGTGAAAGTGCTGAGGTTAATACAGAAAAAGCATATGTTAACGAAAACCCAAAATATCCTCAGCTTTGGTACGATAAAAACGGTACTCAAAATCCGTATAAGGATGAAAAAGGCTGGTATCCTCAGGAGGTAATTCGGTAAATGAACGGCAAAGAAAACAACAATGAAATACTTTCCTTTGAAGAACTTCGTAAAAAACTCGGCATGGATGAAAAACCGTCTGAACTCTCAAAGGAAGAAACTGCGGATAAAAACTCATCGTCGCCTGCGGTAACCGATACAAAAAGCGGCAAGAATGATGATTTCGCACAGCAAATCGAAAAAGCTCTTGAAGAACAGGTGAGTTCGGAAGACAGTGCGGCTGACGCCAAAATCGTTGTTGAAAACGGTAAAACTTTTCTGGATATAACAGAGCAGTATGTGTCAAAAGAGCCCGAGGTTGTTGAAGAAAGCACCGAGAAGCAGGCTAAAACGGAAAATAAAAAGCCGGTTCGTACTTTCAACGAAATTTTTTCGGATTTTTTCAGCAGAATTATACCTAAAAAGAAAGACGGAACAAAAGAAATAATCAGAAAAATTGTTATGGATATTTCAATATTAGCCATAATCGGCTGTGTTATCGCCTTTGGCAATTTGTACCGTCAGCACCGTGCAGAGCTTAAAATCGAAGAAGGTCTTAAAAATAACTTTGTAGATACAGGCAAGCTTGACGAAAATCAGTATATCGAAGCATGGGAAGAGGTTTTTGCAACTTATCCCAATACAAATTTCCCCGAGGGCATGAATTTGAAATACGCCTATCTTTATGCTCTTAATCAGGATTTTGTAGGTTGGCTGAGAATTGAAAACACAAATATGGACGTCCAGGTGGTACAAAGTGACGATAACGATTATTACCACCGCCGTGATTTTTACGGAAAGTCAAGCCGATACGGCTGTCCGTATATGGATTACAGAAACGATCCCAAGTATTTAAACGACAATACCGTTATTTACGGCCATCATATGACTGACGGACTGATGTTCTCAAACCTTGATAAATATAAAACTCTTGAAGGGTATAAAGAATCTCCTGTAATTAAGTTCGACACACTTTATGAAACTTATTATTTCAAGGTATTTGCGGCATTCATTACAAATGCAGAAGCGCAGGAGGACGACGGTTATATATTCAATTTTACGGTCACGGACTTTTTAACTGACGAAAAATTCAATAATTTTATTGCAGAAGTTGAAAAAAGAAGTATAATTGATACAGGTGTAACCGTTCAGCCGGATGATAAAATCCTCACACTTGTAACTTGTTCTTATGAATTTAATGAAGCCCGTCTTGTGGTAATGGGCAGAATGGTTCGTGAAAACGAGAGCGAAGAGGTCGATACAAGCTCCGCTTCCCTTAATACAGCGCCTAAATATCCGCAGGCGTGGTATGATGCAAAGGGTATGGCAAATCCCTTTAAGGATGATGAGGACTGGACGCCGTAAAAAATATTTTTAGTATATATTTGGGTTAAAGAGAGGTAAATTTATGAAGGTAAGACTTTTGTCATTGAATGTTGACAAGAATATGCCCTTTGCCAGATTTCAGGCAAGAGTAATAAGCAGTATCAAGGCGTATTCCGATAATTCGCCGTCATTTGAGCATTTTGAAAATATGCGTGACTTATTTTCCGCATTGCAGGAGGCTTTGGAAAATGACGAGCTGATTATAACCGCCGTTGACAATAAGCATTATACAAAGTTAAAGCTTGCTCTTATTCAGGCTCTTGAAACGGAGGTTCAGTACAATCCGTCAATACTTAATATGCTTGAATCCGATGAGGAGATGGACGATAATCTGCGAAAGGACTTTTCCGCTTTTCCTGAGTCTGCAACCGTGTTCTTATCAAAGGACGGTCTGTATTCAGGCTTCGGAATAGAAAACGGAAGTCAGTATTTTGCGTTGCTTCCCATTGATAATGAGAGAATAAACCTTATTTTGAGAAACGGTTTGGTGCCTTTTCTCTCAACGCATCTGGGCTCAACCGAAGAAAGCGAATTCCTCGGTGAAAACAAGCATTTTGATAACGAAAAGGTTGCAATCGCAGTAAAAAGATTACTCGATACAGGCTCGGTTGCAGCGGTAAACGGCACGCAAAACGCCGAAATACTCAAAAGCTGCGGCGACAGTGTGGAAAACTTTGATGATGTGTTCATCTTTACTCCCTATGTTGAGGATAAAGGAGATGTTAACGCAACCGAGTATGCGGCTCAGCTTGCAAAGGTAAGCCTTGATTTGTCTGCCGCCAATATAGGTGCGTCAATAAGCGATATATACACGGCAGGCGACTCAAAGTATATTTGTATCGCTGTTGCAAACGATGAATCCGCAGTAGTAAGAAAGCTGTATATGTCCGATGACGAAACTGAGGACGCTTTTATCGAAAGTGCCGCAGTTGAGTTAATCGAGCTTGTTGGCGAAAAGGCAATGGGTGTTCAGAGCGTCGGCATTGAGATTACCGACGGCGTAGTAGCGGCTGAAAGCGAACCTGAAAAAACTGCCAAAAGTAAGAAAACCGTAGCGGTGACCTGCGGTGTGTTAGGCGTTATTATTTTGCTCTGCGCAGTCTTGGGTATAGTGTATAAAATGCAGGGTGAAAACGGTGCGTTTGCACAGAAGATTAAAGGAATTTTCGGTACAAACTCAACAACACAGGCGTCACCCTCAACTACCGAACCTCAGACCACCGAAAGCACAACAGAGCCTGAGCCTGTTCAGAAACCTCTTATGAAATTGTCCGAATTTATGGCAAATGAGATCGTTTCTCTCGAAAAACTTAAAAATTCAGAGGAAAACACATCGGAGGAGTCATCGTCAAACGCCGAAAACGAGGAAAACACTTCCTCAACTGCTCCCGAAACCGTGGAAGATAAAGGCGCACCTGAATTTATTACCGTTAACGGTGAAAAAATCCCCGCAAAAGAAGCACTTGCAAGGTTTGTTATGACCGAGATGGGCGAGGGATACAATACAGAGGCAATTAAGGCGCAGACCGTTGTAATTTATACATATTTGAAATACCGTGATACAAACTTCGTAATTGACGGCGTAGAAATAAGCGAAACATACAATAATGAGGTTATGGAGGCAGTTGAAGCCGTTTACGGCGAGTACTTGTCCTATAACGGAGAGGTAGCCCTCACACCTTATTTCGGTATTGCGGCTCGCAAAACATCAAATGCTCAAACCGTATTTTCGCAGTCGTATTCATACCTCAGAGATATTGAGGTAACGGGAAATCCCGATACAAAGGCCGAGAATTACAAAATAACAAAAGAATATACTCTCGGTGAAATGAAAGGTATACTTTTGGCATATAACGGTAATCTTACGCTCTCCGATGAGCCCGCAGGCTGGATATCCGTTGAAAGCCACGATGCGGCTGTTTCTTCAAGTATAGGAT
>CAMGDG010000078.1 GCA_946041635.1 uncultured Clostridia bacterium | reverse complement strand
AAAATGTCAAACCCCGTTGTTTTTTGTTTAATTTTTTTTGTCTTGCTCATTATTGCACCTCGTTATTTTCCCCAGGAGGAATTGAGCTGTACCGTTCTGTTAAATACAACATTATCCTCTGTGGAGGTTATATCAACGCAGAAGTAACCCTGCCGCATAAATTGGAAGGTATCTCCCGCTTTAAGACCGTTTTTAAGTCCGCCCTCAACAAGGCAGTCCTTTAAAACTACAAGAGAATCGGGGTTGAGGTTATCGGTAAAGCTGCCCGATGTTTCGTCCGAGGGGTTTTCGGCGTTGAAAAGCCTGTCATAAAGTCTTACCTCGGCTTTGAAGGAGTCTGCCTCGCTCACCCAATGAAGAGTGCCCTTGACCTTTCTGCCGTCGGGGGAATTGCCACCCTTGCTTTCGGGGTCATATGTGCAGTGAACGCAGGTAACATTTCCGTTTTCGTCCGTTTCGTAGCCTGTGCATTTTACAAAATATGCACTCTTTAAGCGAACCTCATTGCCGGGGAAAAGGCGGAAATATTTTTTAACAGGCTCTGCCATAAAGTCCTCTTGCTCAACATATATAACCTTTGAGAAAGTGACCTTGCGCTTGCCCATTTCGGGATGCTCGGGGTGAATTTCCACTTCGAGTTCCTCTGTTTTATCCTCGGGATAGTTATCAATAACAACCTTTAAGGGACGGAGCACCGCCATGGCTCTGGGAGCGTTTGCATTAAGCTCATCACGGACGCAAGCTTCCAAAAGACCGTAATCTACAACGGAATAAGCCTTTGAAACGCCGATTTTTTCACAGAAATTGCGGATTGCCGCCGCAGGATATCCGCGCCTTCTCATACCGCTGAGCGTTGCCATTCTCGGGTCGTTCCAGCCGTCCACAATACCGTCTTTTACGAGCGCCAGACACTTTCTTTTGCTCGTCAGGCAGTAGTTAAGGTTAAGGCGGGCAAACTCAATCTGACGGGGAGGCATTTCTATTTCACAAGCCTGCAAGAACCAATCATAAAGAGGACGGTGGTTTTCAAATTCAAGAGAGCAAAGAGAGTGCGTAACGCCCTCTCTTGCATCGGACAGGGGGTGGGCAAAGTCATACATGGGGTAAACGCACCATTTGTCGCCTGTCTGATGATGTGAAATGTGAGCGATACGGTAAATAACAGGGTCACGCATATTGATGTTGGGCGACGCCATATCAATTTTTGCTCTTAATACTCTTGCACCGTTAGGAAATTCGCCCTCGGTCATTCTGCGGAACAAATCACGGTTTTCTTCAACGCTTCTGTCCCTGTACGGGCTGTTTTTGCCCGGCTCTGTAAGAGTACCTCTGTATTCTCTTATCTCGTCGGCAGTAAGGTCGTCAACATAGGCAAGCCCTTTGTCAATAAGCTTTAAGGCACATTCGTATATAAAATCGAAATAGCTTGAAGCAAAAAGGCACTTATCCCATTTAAAGCCCAGCCATTCAATGTCCTCTTTTATGGCGTCAACATATTCCGTATCCTCTTTTTGGGGATTTGTGTCGTCAAGACGGAGATTGCACACGCCGCCGTATTTTTTAGCCGTGGAGAAATTTATGCAAATCGCCTTTGCGTGGCCGATATGCAAATATCCGTTGGGCTCGGGAGGAAAGCGTGTTTGCACATAAGGGTAAACGCCCTCTTTTAAATCCTCATCAATAAAATCGTGTATAAAGTTTGAAATGTTTGTTACCTCGTCCATAGTCAACCTCTTTACGCTTTGTATGAATTTATCGCATTGTCGATTCTTGTTAAAACCTCGTCTTTGCCCAGAATCTGCATAATGTAATACAAATCGGGAGTGTTTGTCCGCGAGGTTACGGCTATGCGTATAACCGTTGAAACATCGCCCACATGGCCTTTAAAACCGTCGGGATTTTGCTTGTATTCCTTAACATTGGGCGTGTAGCCGCATTGCGTGCAAAGGCCCTTGATTTTGTTGAACCAATCGTCCTTTGAATCGCTTTGGGAATAAAGCTCTTTGTATTTTGTGAGTATTTCAACTGCGTCTGCTTTGTTTATATGCTCGGGCAGTGAAAAATCGGGAGTGTAAAGACTGTTGTAGAAGAAAGCAACATACTGCCTAACCTCGTCAAAGCAGGCAATGTCTTTTCTCGGCTTGGGATTTTCACGGTCGATATTTAGTATTGCCTTTGCCTTTTCGGGATTTTCCGAAAACAGGGAATATATTTCCTTATCGTATTCCTTTGCCCAATCCGTAACAAGACCGTAAACCTTTTCGGCGGTCATAACGGAAATAACATTTTTGGAAACATCGTTTAATTTAACCATATCGAAAAGTGCGCCCGATACGCTCATTTTCTTTAAGTTAAAGGGGAATTCTGTTATATCCTCGGTTTTATTCGCCCTGCGCCAATCCTCAAAATTGGAATTGAGAATGGTGAGCATATATTCCTTAACGCTTTCCTCGGGATAGCCCTTTTCAATATAATAAGAAACATTTGCCTCGGGGTCTTTTCTCTTTGAAAGCTTGCGCTTGCCGCCGTTTTCCTCTTTCATAATGGGGGCAATGTGAGCATACTTAACAGGCTTAAAGCCCAACGCACGGAAAAGTTCAAGGTGCAGAGGAACGGAGGCTATCCACTCGTCTCCCCGTACAACATGAGTAGTACGCATAAGGTGGTCGTCAACCGCATGGGCAAAATGATAGGTGGGAATACCGTCCGCCTTTAAAATTACCACATCGTTAACATTTTCGCTCATTTCGATTTTGCCCTTAATCAAATCGTCAAATTTGATTTTTCGCTGAATATCACCTGTCGAGCGCAGTCTTACGGTAAAGGGAACGCCTTTTTCAATTTTTTCGGCGATTTCTTCGTCAGTTAAGTCACGGCATTTTGCATAACTGCCGTAATAGCCCTTTATATCTTCGTTTTCCTGTTGTGCACGGATTTCGTCCAAATCCTCGGGAGTGCAGAAGCAGGGATACGCCTTGCCCTCCTCCATAAGCTTTTTGGCAAAGGTACGGTAAATTTCACGGCGGTGGCTTTGGGTATAAGGTCCGTATTTGCCGTTTTCACAGTCAAAGCCCGTAACGCCCTCGTCGGGAGTAACTCCAAAGGCTTCAAGCCCTTTAACAATGCCCGAAACTCCGTCCTCAACCTCTCGCTTTTTATCCGTATCCTCAATGCGGAGCATAAAAACTCCGCCGGTGCTTTCAGCCGTCAGTTTTGAAGCAAATGAGGCATAAAGCCCGCCGAAATGGAGATACCCTGTGGGGCTGGGGGCAAAACGGGTAACTCGCGCGCCCTCGGGCAAATCTCTTGCGGGATAAAGATTTTCATAATATTCGGTTGTCTTATCTACATCTTTAAATATAAGGTCAGCTATTTTTTTACAGTCTGTCACTAATCATACCTCACAAAAATTTATTCGGGCAAAATTGTGTTTGTCGTTATGTATTTTACCCCGTAACCTATCATTTCATTGAGCAAATCCTTTGTATCAACCGTCCAGCAGGCGGCGGTAAGAGAATTGTCGTGAATTTTCCTTATCATTTCAGGATTTTTTACCGCTTTTTTTGCCTCAAAGGCAACGCCGTTGCCGTTTTCAACACATTCAAGCAGCTTTTCGTCGGTAATTTTACCCATAAGATACCACAACTCCATATCCGGAGATAACCGCCTGAATTCACGGAGCACGGGAGCGTGGAAAGATATGAGAATAACATCTTTTTCAATGCCGTAATCACATATGATTTTGTAAAGGTCCGCAACCTTTTCGGTGCGCTTGTCCTTAACCTCAATCATGGGTTTAATATTTGCGGTTTTGCAGATTTCTATAAATTCCTCAACGGTGCAGATGCCTGCGTCGGGATAATTCTTAATATTTGCGCCGTTTGTGTATCTGATTTTTGAAAGAGTGTCCTCATAGGACATCTTTTTAACATCGCCCTTTTCCTTTGCCATTGATTGGAGCATATGGTCGTGAATAATCACCCAACGGTTGTCCGTAGTGCAGTGAACATCACATTCAAGTGCGTAGTAAGGGTGCTTTGCCGCTTCGTTAAAGGCATAAAGCGTGTTTTCGGGTGCAACGGAGGAAAGTCCTCGGTGGGCGGTAAGGTGAACACCCTCTATGTCGCCCTCGGCAATTTCGGAAAACTTTAAAGTGTCCTTTGCCGGCTTTTCACCGTATCTGAAATTCACATAAGCCCGGTTGAGCCCTACCGCAACGGCGGCGGGAACAGCAATGCCCAAAATCCTTTTTGTACTTTTTTTCATAAAGCTCGCCTTCAATCAAATATAAGTAAAGATATTATACAACATAGGCGTCCAAATGTAAACCGAATATTTTACATTTTTTGACGGATAATATAAGTAAAAACAAGGAGTGATAAGAAATGCAGCAAAATATGCAGAACGACAGAAACACGGAGTTTTTAAATAAGCTTTATAAAAATGCGTCGGCAGGCAGTGCGTCCATATCGTATTTAAAGGATAAGATAGAGGACAAAAACCTGCTCGGCGACTTGCAGTACCAGTTTTCCGAGTATCAGGATATACAAAGCCGCACATCGGCAGAGCTTTCAAAATTCGGCGCAGTCCCGAAAGAGCAAAGCCCTATGGCGCATATCAGTATGTGGTCGGGCGTTCAGCTTAACACAATGCTGGACAGAAGCCCCGATAAAATCGCCGAAATGATGATGCAGGGCAGTACGATGGGCATTATTGATATGGTGAGAACATTAAAGGAGTTCCCCGATGTTCCGCCCTCGTCAAAAAGGATAGGCGAGGATTTAATCAAGCTTGAAGAAAACAGTATGCAGAAAATGAAGCAATATTTGTGTTAAAGCATAACTGACAAAAAATCACTTCCCTCATAGTATATAAGGGGAGTGATTTTTATGAGAACAGTAGCATATAACCGTAACGATACCGTGGATTACGCAAAAAAATGGGCGCTTTCAAGAAATCCTCGGTATTTTAATTTTGACGGAATGGGCGGCGACTGCACAAATTTTGCTTCTCAATGCATTTTTGCAGGCTGTAAGGTTATGAATTATAAAAAAGATGTGGGATGGTATTATAATTCCCCTGCCGACCGTGCCGCCGCATGGTCGGGAGTAAAATATCTCTATAACTTCCTTACAACCAATAAAGGCGTAGGCCCTGTGGGCGTCAATGCGGATATAAGAGCAATAAAAATAGGTGATTTAATATTTTTGAAAAGCGGCGAAAGCCTTTATCACACCCTTGTGGTCACAGGCTTTTCAAACGGCGAACCGCTTATCTGCTGTCATACGGCAGATTCCTATATGCGCCCGTTGGGGGAGTATTATTACGCAGATTTCGTCCTCGTGCATATCGAAAAGGCAAGAGCGTGGTGAAAAATATTTGCCCTTACGGGGAATTTACAAAACCCCATGGCGAAAATGTAAGAATTATTTGTGATTTTGCGGGACGGTGTGGGCACCGTCCCCTACAAGGCAACTATAATTTTTAGCGAACTTGTAGGGGCAGATGCCTTCATCTGCCCGTAAAATCATATAAAAATCAATGTCTAAAAGCATTATTGCCCCCTCTGATGAGGGGGCAGGGGTTTCTGTGATTTCAAGTAACCCGTAGGGGCGATTCACTTGTCG
>CAMGDG010000077.1 GCA_946041635.1 uncultured Clostridia bacterium | reverse complement strand
TTGCTTTATCAAGAAACGGACTTCTGCGAGTTGCATTCTCTGTTTTTCCGTCAAAGCAAAAATCAACGTCGCCCGCCATTAAAAGAACGGCTGTTTCATTTTTTTCTTCGCAGAAAGTAACGCTTTCACCTGCTTTCAGGATTTTGACCTTAATATCCATGAGCATATTGGCATTTTTGCCGCCCATTTCACAAAGGATTTTTTCGTTGTTTTCGTTAAATTTCGGATTTTCGTACATCGTCTTCCCTCATTTATATAAATTATACTCTTTCTTTATCATCGGTAAGTGACCCGTTTGCATGAATTGATATGGGGTCGCCCAGATAGGTGGGTTTTGGTTGTATTATGCAATAAAAGAAATCTTTTGTTCGTGCCAAGGCTTCACGCACATCATTATAAAAGGGATAATTCAGTCGTTCAGCCGCAAAACCGTATGCGTCAATTCCTAATTTTCGTGCATCATAAACCGCTCTGTATAAATGGTACTTTTGTGTTACTATTACCATTTTTTCTACCTGAAAAACGTCACGGGCACGGTACATCGATTCATAGGTGGAAAAACCTGCGTGGTCCATAAAAACATTATCGGCAAGTACGCCGTTTTCGATTGCAACATCTTTCATTTTGTTGACTTCGTCATATTCTTCGCGTCCGTGGTCGCCACTCATAAGAATTTTTTCGGCACAGCCCGTTTCGTATGCAATCAACCCGAAATCAAGGCGCTCCTGAAGCATGGGTGACGGGTCACCGTCCCAAAGTCCTGCACCGAGTATCATTACACAATCAAAATTCTGATTTTCAAGGTCTTCTTCCGTTAAAATGTAATCACTGACATAAGAAATCATATATGCGTTTATGCCCACAACAGTCGCTCCGCCGAGAACCCCTATGCAAAGCACGGCAATTATTACAACTTTTAACGCTTTGATTTTGAGTAGTTTTGTCAGCATAGCAAATCCTCCGCTCCCTCTTTGAGGGAGCTGTCATCGTCAGATGACTGAGGGAGTTCACAATCTCTTATTAACTTCTCTGTCTATCTGTGAACAAACCTCATAAAAATTTTTATCAACTTCCAAATTAGTAAATCTAATTACTTTCACATTTGCTTTTTGCAAATCATTCGTACGATTACAGTCATATTGCATTTGATTATCAGTAAAATGTCCGCTCCCGTCAAGTTCTATTGCCAATCTTGCTTTTGAACAATAAAAATCAACTATATATTCACCGATGACCTTTTGCCTTTGAAATCGTACGGAATAGTCTTTCAAGAAATAGTGCCAAAGTTTGCGTTCCCAAGGGGTTGCGTTTTTTCGGAGTTCCTTTGCGTATTTTATTAAATCGCCGTTATAAGGTAATGACATAGTTTTACTCCCTCAGTCTCACTTCGTTCGACAGCTCCCTCGGAGAGGGAGCGGAACTCCCTCAGTCTCGCTTCGCTCGACAGCTCCCTCGGAGAGGGAGCGATTTTATGCTCTGGCTATCATTTCGCCGTACTCTTCTTTTTCTTTTTTAATAAATTCTTTTACGGCTTCAACTGACGGCATATCTTGTGAACAAGCGTGACTCGCTACAAGCATTGCCGCTGATGCAGAGCCGAATTCAAGGCAGTCGATTATCTCCCAGCCCTCAAAAAGTCCGTAAAGGAAAGCGCTGGCATAGCCGTCACCGCCGCCGAAGGATTTTAAAAGCTTTACGGGGAAGGGCTTAATGGAATAACTCTCGCCGTCGTTTGTATAGGCTGTGGAGCCGTCCTTACCGTGCTTGATAATTACGATTTTTGCGTTTTGTGAATGCCAATATGCGGCAGTTGCTTTGTCGGTCATACCGGGTTTAATGAATTTTTCCGTAAGGTCATATTCTTCACGGGAGCCCAGGATAATATCAGCCTCTTTTGCAACCGCAGAATAATAAATTGCGATTTCATCGTCGTTTTTCCAGTTGTATGCACGGTAGTCAATATCGAAAATAATCGGCACACCGTTTTTCTTAGCCAATGCAACGGCTTTGAGTGCCGCCTCTCTTGAGGGGCTTTCCGCAAGGGCTGTACCGGAAATGAGAATTGCTTTACCCTTTTTGATATATTCTTCGTCAATGTCTTCAACATCAAGCTTTAAGTCAGCCGCTTCATTGCGGTACATAACAATTGAACTTTCTGTTTCAGATTTGATTTCGGTAAAGGTAAGACCTATCTTTTCGCCGTTCTCACAGCGCTTAATGTGAGAAGTGTCAATCCCCTCATTATCAAAGTAATCTGTTACGAAAGTGCCAAACTGGTCATCGGAAACACGGGCAAAAAATCCGATTTTTTTACCTAAACGGGCAAGACCTACTGCGATATTGGCAGGAGAACCGCCAAGGTATCTTTTAAAAGTTGTGCTTTCATTAAGGGGACAGTAATAATCAACGGGGTTTAAATCCACCGCCACTCTGCCCAACAGAATCAAATCAAATTCCTTATTATTGTCAAATTCAATATATTTCATAGTATTCTCCTTTACACTGCGGTTTGCATATTAAATATTTTTATGTGTTTTTTAACATTTTCGTAAACGCCCTCTGCCTCGGCGGTACTTAATTCAAAATAATTCGCCTTTTCCCTCGGCTTGCAGTATTCAAGAGCACGGCGTGCAAGACTGTCAAAGCTGGCGGTGGCAATATTGATTTTTCGAATACCCAGCATTATCGCCTGCTGGAACATTTCAGGAGTAATACCCGTTCCGCCGTGAAGCACAAGGGGAGTTTCCACCATTTTGTTAATATCATCAAGAACATCAAAACGAAGCTGAGGCAATACGGGATAATTTCCGTGAGCGTTACCTATTGCAACGGCAAGAGCGTCTATACCCGTTTCATCGCAGAAAAGCTTTGCGTCATCAGGACTTGTGCAGAGGATTTCGTGGGCTTTGCCCTCGCCCTCGTTTCCGCCGACAACGCCTAACTCCGCCTCAACGGTTGCACCGTACAAATCGGCTGCCTTTCGCACCTGACGGACAGCCTGAATATTGTCGCAAAGCGGCAAAAGCGAGCCGTCAAACATAACGGAGGTAAAGCCCATATCAAGTGCCTTTTGCACCGTTTCAAATTTGAGTCCGTGGTCAAGATGGACAGCCACATCCACCTTTGCATTTTTAGCCGCCGAAATCATCATAGGCCCCATAAGCTCCAAGGGAGAATTTTTAAGCCGCACCTCGGCAATTTGCAGAATAATGGGAGTATTAAGCTCCTCTGCCGCCGCAACAGCGCCCATAACCATTTCCATATTTCCGACGCTGAAAGCGCCCACGGCAATGTTGCTTTTTTCTGCATTTTCAAGCAGTGCTTTCATCGGTACTAATGACACAAATACCGCGCTCCGTTTCCTATTATTTTAATTATACAATTTTATCACTAAGCCTATGTAAAATCAATATTTATCAAGGTAAAAATTAACAATTAAATACTGTGCAAAATAACATATTTTCCTTGTATTTTTCAAACATTTATCGCAAAAAAACAGCCTGTTGACAAAGTTATGCAACAGACTGTTTTTTTCGGTTTCAGATTACTTTATAAGTTTAAGCTTCCACATAACAAACGCACCGCCCACAGATGCCACGATTGTTACGAAAATCATTGTTCCCACCGCTAAACTCGGAACAAAAATATAAACGAGAACGCCTGCAAGAATCGGGAAAATTGATATTTTCCAATGCTTTGTAAAATACGAAGCACCCAACGCACCGAACAGTGCGGGGATTACATACTCAAAAGCAGGAGCCAGCAAAGAACCCGGTGCGGTAATTTTTGTAATAGACGGGCCGAATGCCAAAACGCCAACCGCAATGATAACCGTTGTTGTAATGGCGGATGAGGCTATGGCGATTGTGGAAATCACTTCGCCCTCCTCGCTTTGCGCTCTGTAACCAGAACGGTCAAGCGCACTTAAAGCACAGGGCAGTTTCAGGTTTGTAATATTTCCCGTTACAAAGGAAAGATATGTTCCCCCCGCGCCCAGCATAGGAGTATAAGTAATAACTTCAATAATTGCAGTGCCCCAATAAATAGGTATTATTTTCACAACCGCTTTAAGAAGTATGTTGAGTTGAGGAAACGCATTGTAGTAAAGCGAAAAAACCACAGGCACCATAAAAAGTGCGCACAGAGCCGTTACAGACCAGACGCTTCCCCAAAGGTGCATTTTGTCAATATATGTTCTGCTCTTTTTCATTACCGTCCCCTCCAAACTATATCGCCGTTTTCATTATAATAACGCCATACAAAGCCTGTTAATTCCCCGGGAAGAACCTGCATAAGCAAAACGGCAATTCCCATTGCGCCGAACATTGCAATCGGTAAAACAAAGGGTTCAAGCTTTGTAAGATTTTTCTTTTTGCAAAGCAAATCAAGGGCAACGGTAAAAATCATTGCGGAAAGCAAAACCGCAACAGTCATAAAGCCTGCGCTTGCTCCGTCCTTTTGAACGCCCATAATACTGCGTGAAATAAACGCCGCCATAATTCCGATAAACGCCGCCGCACCGAGAATATCGCCCAAAGCGTTTTTGGAGTTTTTCTTTTTTTCGCCGTTTTCCTCTGCTCCGCCAATAACCTTATTAAATGCTTTATGGATTTTTTTACACAAAATCGGAAGCAATACGAGGGGGAAGCATGAGCCGATTGTCATAGCCCACGCAACGGTGGAAAACTCCGTTTCGGTAAGATTTGTATTTGAAATTGATGTACCCATGGCTTCAAGCGCCGCTTCTGCGGCAACTGTTTCATAAGCAAGGTTGCCTATTACGGAGAGCCTTATCCACGGAAGTACGAATCCCAAAGCAGAGGCAAGGACTAAAACCGTTGCAAGAATTGAAATTGCAGGTGCTATTGAAAAAAGCGCGCTTGAAATGGCGGTTTGTTTCATTTTCGCACTGTCAATGCCTAATTCCTTTCCTCTTTTCCAAGCCTTTATCATAAAAAACAAAGACTGTGCGGTTACAAAAAGAACGATGAAAATTGCGAGGCCGTACATTATTGCGCTGTTTTTAAACAAATCCTCATCTCCCATACAATAATATGTATTATATTAAACCATTTTTTTACATTAAAAGCAATACGGAAATTTCAAAAATCTTCCGTCTTTACACTTGCATTCCTACTAACCCTATGGTAAAATAGGTTTATGAGGTGATTGAAATGATGATTTCTACAAAAGGCAGATACGCTCTGCGTGTTATGATTGAACTGGCAATAAGCAATCCCGATGAGTATGTTCCGCTAAAACAAATTGCGGATAATCAGCAGATTTCCGAAAAATATCTTGAAGCAATCATAAAAAATCTTGTCCGTGAAGGTCTTGTTACAGGACTTCGGGGAAAAGGCGGCGGATATAAGCTTTCAAAAAGTCCCGAAGCTTATACTGTTGCAGAAATTCTGCGTGTTACCGAGGGCTCTCTCGCTCCCGTTGCCTGCCTTGAAGAAAACGCCCCCGTTTGCCCGAGAATGGGCAGCTGCTCCACCCTTTCTATGTGGAAGGAGTTAAACGGCTTAATAAACAATTTTTTTGAAAGTAAAACCCTTAAAAGCCTTACAGACGAGCAATACGGAATAGAGAGCGACTGCTATTCCATATGAGAAAATAAAAAAATTAGAAAAAATTTAAAAAAACTATTGACAATATACCGTATTGGGTGTATTATTCCTATAAACCAACCAAGTTAATAGGTTTATGG
>CAMGDG010000076.1 GCA_946041635.1 uncultured Clostridia bacterium | reverse complement strand
ACAGCGTGGCCAATGGTTACAAAGCCTGTGTTTATGGGCGGTCTGGGCTTCAATTTTAAATGGAATATGGGTTGGATGAACGACATACTCCGTTATTTCTCAATGCCCGGTATTCACCGCAAGTATAACCATAATTGCATAACCTTCTCGTTTTTCTATGCATTTTCCGAAAACTTTGTATTGCCCATCTCTCACGATGAGGTAGTTCACGGCAAATGCTCTCTTATAAATAAAATGCCCGGTACTTATGAAGAAAAATTTGCAGGAGTAAGAGCGTTTTTAGGCTATATGATGGCTCACCCCGGCAAAAAGCTTCTCTTTATGGGCAGTGAATTCGGTCAGTTTATCGAATGGAATTACGAACAGGGACTTGACTGGCTTTTGCTTGATTACGATATGCACAAAAAGCTTCAATCCTATGTCCGTGACCTTAACTTCTTCTATAAGTCAACTCCCGCCATGTGGCAGATTGACTATTCGTGGGAGGGCTTTTCGTGGATTTCTTCGGACGACTGCGATAATTCCGTAATCGCTTTCCGCAGGATTGACGAAAAGGGCAAGGAGGTAATTGTTGTTTGCAACTTTACCCCCGTGCCGAGAAACGATTACAAAATAGGCGTTCCGTCCAGATCGGCGTATAAGATTATCTTCAATTCCGACGATAAGGCATACGGCGGCGAGGGCGGAGGAAACAGGGACAAAATCAAGTGGGAGAAAACGCCCATGCACGGCTTCGAGCAGAGCATTTCTCTTGATTTGCCGCCAATGTCAACAATTTATCTTAAAAAGACAAGATAATTGCATATAATCAGATTTCTTTAAGGAGGAATAATATATGGCACGAAAAATGGAGTGCATTGCAATGCTTCTTGCAGGCGGGCAGGGAAGCCGTCTGGGAATACTTACAAAAAACATTGCAAAGCCTGCCGTACCCTACGGCGGAAAATACAGAATTATTGACTTCCCGCTGTCAAACTGCGTTAACTCCGGCATTTCAACCGTCGGTGTGTTAACACAGTACCAGCCTCTTGAACTGAACGATTACATAGGCAACGGTCAGGCTTGGGATTTGGACCGTGCCAACGGCGGCGTTCATATTCTCTCACCCTATCAGCAGATTAAGGGAACAGAGTGGTACAAGGGAACGGCAAACGCTATTTATCAGAACATCAATTTTATAGACCGTTACAGTCCCGAATATGTTGCGGTGCTTTCGGGCGACCATATCTATAAGATGGACTATAACAAAATGCTGGAATACCACAAAGAGAATAATGCGGCGTGTACTATTGCCATGCTGGAAGTACCGTGGGAGGAGGCAAGCCGCTTCGGTCTTATGATTACAAACGAGGATAATTCCATTGCCGAGTTTGAGGAAAAGCCGAAAAATCCCCGCAGTAACAAGGCGTCAATGGGCGTTTACATATTCACATGGAGTAAGCTCCGTCAGTATCTTATTGACGACGAGGCAGACCCCGATTCCAGCAACGATTTCGGTCATGATGTTATCCCCAAAATGCACGCAAACGGCGAGAGAATGTTCGCATATCTCTTTGACGGTTACTGGAAAGATGTGGGAACTATCGACAGCCTTTGGGAGGCAAACCTTGACCTTTTGAATCCCAAGGTTGACCTTGACCTTTCCGACCCCACATGGAAGATTTATTCAAGAACTCCCGTTGCCCCTCCTCATTATGTTTCGGCAGATGCAACCGTGCAGAATTCAATGATTGCCGAGGGTTCAAGAGTGTTCGGCGAGGTGGATTTCTCAATTCTTTTCTCAAATGTAACGGTTGAGGAGGGCGCAGTTGTCCGCGATTCAATCGTAATGCCGGGCACGGTGGTAAAATCAGGCGCAACCGTGCAGTATGCCATAGTGGCTGAAAATGCCGTTATCGAAAAGGATGCGGTTGTAGGTCAGCGTCCCGAAGATATGGAAGACCTTAACGAATGGGGCGTTGCCGTTGTAGGTTCAGGCGTTACCGTAGGCGAAGGCGCATCGGTTGCTCCTAAGGCTATGGTGGATGCAGATGTAAGAAAGGGGGATAAATAAGATGACAGGTAAAAACATAGTCGGAATTGTCTTTTCAAATGCGTACGATGAGTGTTTAAGCGAGCTTACAGGGCTTCGCACGATGGGTTCAGTCCCCTTTGCCTGCCGTTACCGCCTTATAGACTTCGCTCTTTCAAATATGGTAAACAGCGGAATTGAAAAAGTGGGCGTTGTAACGAAAAGCAACTATCAGTCATTGATGGACCATCTGGGAACAGGCAAGCCCTGGGATCTTTCAAGAAAAACAGAAGGTATGTTCCTTCTTCCTCCTTTTTCAACTGCAAGCTCGGGCAGTAACGGCGATAAAATCGCTTCCTTAAAAGGAATTATGGGCTTTATCAGCCGTTCAACAGAGGAATATGTGCTGTTTTCCGATTGTAACAGCGTTCTCAATATTGATATTGAGGAGCTTATGGATTACCATATGGAAAAAGGTTCAGATGTTACAATCGTTTATAAAAACGGTAAAATGCCCGCTCTCTCTAATGTTATCGTAATGGAAATGAACGACAGCGGCAAGGCAACGAAGATTGCCGTTTCCCCTGTAACAGAGGATAATGTAAATTATTCTCTCAATGTTGTTCTGATGAAAAAATCTCTCCTGGAAAGACTTATGCATGAGGCAATAAGCCTTAATTACAACGATTTTGAGGCGGATATTATTCAGCGGAATGTGAATAAGCTTAATATTTACGGCTTTGAAGCAAAGGGCTACGCTACAACGATTGACTCAATGCAGACATATTTCAAGGCGAATATGGAGCTTTTAAATCCTGAAAACTGCGATCACCTTTTCGATAAGGAAAGACCGGTTTATACAAAGGTTCGTGACGATATGCCCGCAATTTACGGCTTGGGCTCAAATGTGAAAAATTCACTTATTGCCGACGGCTGTATAATTGACGGCGAGGTTGAAAACTCGATTCTTTTCCGCGGAGTCCGTGTTGAAAAGGGCGCGGTTGTGAAAAACTCAATCGTTATGCAGGGCACATATGTTGCGCAGGATTCTTCTTTGAGCTATGTTGTTGCGGATAAGAGCGTTGTTATAACTCCCGGCAAAACACTTTCCGGTGCAGAGAATTATCCCATATACATAGGCAAGGCAATCGTAATCTGATTGCGGTGTGTTTCCCATTATTTTCTTGATTTGAAAGGAAAAGACATATGAAAGTTTTATTTGCTTCAAGTGAGGCTCTGCCCTTTAAGGCAAGCGGAGGATTGGGTGATGTTGCAGGCAGCTTGCCTCAGGCATTGCGCAAAAGACTTATCGGCTGCCGTGTGGTAATGCCTCTTTACGATACAATCAGTCAGGAGCTTAAAGACTCTATGACCTTCCTTACGAGTATTTCCGTTCCCGTTGCGTGGCGTCGGCAGTACTGCGGAATTTTTGAGGCTAAGGCGGGCGGAGTAATCTATTATCTTCTTGACAATCAGTATTACTTCAAGCGTGACGGTATTTACGGCTACTATGACGATGCGGAGCGCTTTGCGTTTTTTGCAAGAGCCGTGTTGGAGATTATCCCCGCAATCGGCTTTAAGCCGGATATTATTCATTGCAATGACTGGCAGACAGCGCTTACTCCCGTTTATTACAATACTCTTTATGCCAACCGCCCCGGATATGAAAATATTAAAACTGTTTTCACAATCCATAATATTCAGTATCAGGGAACATACGGTATGGAGCTTGTCAACGAGGTTATCGGTATCCCCGAAAGCGCAACTTCCCTTGTGGAGTATGACGGCGATGTAAACTTTATGAAAGGCGCTATTGAAACTGCCGATAAGGTTACAACAGTCAGCCCCTCATACGCAAATGAAATTCTTGACCCGTGGTATTCACACGGACTTGATATTATTTTAAATCAGCGTTCATGGAAGCTTTCGGGTATTCTAAACGGCATTGATACCGACCTTTATAATCCCGAAACGGATAAGGATATTGCCGTAAATTACAATTCGTCAAACTTTGAGCCTAAAAAGATAAACAAGCAAAAGCTTCAGGAGTATTTTTCACTTCCCATCCGTGAGGATGTGCCTGTAATAGGTATGGTTACACGCCTTGTCGGGCACAAAGGACTTGACCTTGTAAAGGCTGTTCTTGACGAGCTTCTCGCAACAACAGATATTCAGTTTGTCGTGTTGGGTTCGGGCGAGTGGCAGTATGAGAGCTTCTTTAAGGATATGGCGGCAAAATATCCCGATAAAATGGGACTGAAACTGGGCTTTGTACCGTCGCTTTCAAAGAAAATTTATGCAGGTGCGGATATGTTCCTTATGCCGTCAAAGAGTGAGCCCTGCGGACTTTCACAGATGATTTCACTGCGTTACGGCACAATCCCCATTGTCCGTGAAACAGGCGGATTGCGTGACAGCATTAAGGACAGCGGCGACGGTGAGGGCAACGGCTTTACCTTCTCCTCATACAACGCCCACGATATGCTCTTTACAATCAAGCGTGCCATTGAGGGGTACAGCCACCGTGAAGGCTGGAATATCCTTATGAAGCGTGCCATGGAGTGCGATAACAGTTGGGGCAAATCCGCAAATGAATATATCAGACTGTATAAATCGCTTTTAAAATAAATTTTGAAAGCGGACAGCGGTTGTGAGGTTAAGGAATGAGTAAAGGTAAAAAAATTGCGGTTATCGTAATTTGCGTGATTTTGGCTCTTGCCGTGGTATTGCCTGTGGGTGCTTTTGCATTTGTATTTTATATTGTTCCCCATTTTTACGACGGCGAGGCAATCAAAGCGAACCTGAGCGATCACGAGGCAATGTATGTTTCCTTGGAGGATTATACACATAAGAACGCCGTGTTCAGCAAAGAAACCGAAAAGTGTGAAACGGATACCTTTGAAATAACTTTGCCTGCAGGTTTTGAGTTAAATACCGAATCCGGCAATGACGGTATTTATGCGTATAAATTAAAAATAAGTGATACTGAATTTGCGAGTGTAATTATAAGCGATCCGGTGTTTACGCCTGCCGATAAAGGCGACGAGGAATATAAGTCCGCTATGAGAGATGAAAAAGCGATGCTTGCATTATTGCGGATAACGCTGGGAAATTCAGCAAAAAAGGCGTACGGTATTAACCTTGACAGCCAATATTCCTATGATTTGCTTGTAAATTCACTGAACCTTGATAATTTTGATACAGACAATTATCATCAGAAAAAGCTGTTCAATTTTTTCGGTATTTCAAAAAGCATGACAACAGGGTTTTTAACTGCAAATAATGCTATATACAAAATGGATACGGAAGAATACAAGGGCTTTCTTGGTGACAGATGCAGAATAGATGAAGAAAGCGGTAAAGAAACGAAAATGTTCAGCCTTAATGCCTATAAGAATGACAATCTCTGGTTCCCATATACAATTATGATTATGGAGAAGGGAGATCTCCTGACAGAAGATGATATTTACGCAATAGTCAATTCCTTTAAGGTTAAATAATCAAACAACATACATAAAAGCCACCGTTCTCGCAAGGGAAACGGTGGTTTTTGCGTTATACGCCACAATTTGTAATAAATCTTCAATTTTTAACGGAACTTGTAGGGGACGATGCCCTTCATCGTCCCGCAAAATCACATACAAACCCCACGGCGAAAAAACATTATTGCCCCCTCTGATGAGGGGGCTGTCGTGGCGTTGTACGACCGGGCGAGAGAAAAACTATTTGTTTTTTGCAAATAGTGTCTCTCCCTCCGTCTTTTGCTTCGCAAAATCCACCTCCCTCGTCAGAGGGAGGGAAGGGATTGCTG
>CAMGDG010000075.1 GCA_946041635.1 uncultured Clostridia bacterium | reverse complement strand
TTAAATGTGCCGGGCTCAACAATTTTATATTCCGTATCACGCAAGGGGAGTCCTATACTGCCTTCTTTTGAACGGTCAACAGGTGTTACACAGCTTGCGGTAACACATTCTGTCAGTCCGTAGCCCTCTCTAATCTGTATTCCGGCATTGTGGTCAAGGAAGAATTTGTCCGCCCGTTTTTTTAGTTCGGGGCTTAAAGCATCGCCGCCGCTGAATACGCCGATAAGGAAGGATAAATCCGCACCATTAAATATATCAACTCCCAACAACGCCTCGTAAAGCGTGGGTACGCCTGCAATAAAATTGGGCTTTTTCTTTAAGACGGTTTTTGCGTAGCTTTCCTTTGTGAATTGGGGAACGAGCACGCATCTTGCACTGTTTTCAAGAACGGTGTGAATACCTATTCCCAGCCCGAAACCGTGGAATATGGGCATAACCGATAAGAATTTGCATTTTTCGTTCAGGTTACAGCCTGCAATTTCAGCAATCTGCATACCGAGAGCGTTAAAATTGAAATCGGAAAGGCAAATACCCTTTGGCTCACCGCTTGTGCCGCCGCTGTAAAGAATAACCGCAGTTTTATTTTTGTCATATTCAATGGGAGGTAGTGTTATACCGCCGCCCGTTTTCATAAAGTCCGACCAGGAAGTGTCGCCCTCTCTGTCGGGAAACTTTAAGAATTTTCTCGATTTGGCCAAGGTGTACGCCGCCGCTTTTACAGGGGAAAGCTCCTCTTGAATTCTTGCCGCAATAATCCTTACAGGCTTATCCGCTTCTTCGGCTGCCGCCTTTACTTTTTCATAAAATGCGTCCAGCGTTAAAATCATACTGCTGTTTGAATAGTTAAGGTAAAATGTAATGTTTTTTTGTGCCGAAAGGGGATGAATCATGTTGGCGATTGCGCCTATTCTGTTAAGAGCATAAAGGCAGATTACAGCCTGAGGTGTGTTGGGCATACAAATTGTAACAACATCGTTTTTGCCGATTCCCGCATTTTTGAAAGCTCTTGCCGCCTGTTCTGTTTTTTCAATCAGTCGGGAAAAGGTTGTCAGTTTTCCCTCAAAATCAAAGGCGTATGCGTCGGGCGTCCGTTCTGCCGCATCACGAATTGCCCCGAACATTGTCGTTTCAGGGTACGGATGTACCTGCGGCGTCATATCTATATCCGTCTTTTTCATAGCTTACCTCCGAAAAAAGTCCACATCAGATAAAAGTTTATCATTTTAATGTACTTTTTACCATAGAAATGTTAATTTTATTTAAACTTTGAGTAAAAAATTCTTTATTTTATTTTTCCACCGATAAGGTTTTACTTGATAATAAAAATATGGTACAATAGCCTTAATTTTAAATTAAATTTTTTATTTTGACGAAAGACGGTGAATAATATGGCAGGAACGGATTGCAGTCAGTGCGCAAATTATTATTACGATGAAGAATTTGATGAATACTGCTGTGACATAAACCTTGATGAGGACGAAATGATGCGTTTTTTATCATCTTCCAATTACGCTTGCCCGTATTTCAGGCTTGATGATGAATACGGAGTTGTCAAAAAACAGAATTAGAATTTGGATATACTGATAATTGAAAATTTTTTAGTTTGAGGGTATAATTTCCTTATAATTTTTAGGAGGGGAAAATATGCTGCCGGCAATAATAACAATCGGGGTAATAGTAACTTTAATTTTTTTGATTATGAGAGTTTTGAAGGGCGGACTGCCCGCAATGTTTTTTAAGGCGGGCGCCTCTGCCTGCTTTATCGGTACTGCGTGCGCCGCTTTTTCAATGAACCGTTCAAAATTTGAATACGGAATACTGATGATTTTAGGCTTCATTTTCAGCCTTTTGGGCGATGTGTGGCTTGATTTGAGATATGTTTATAAAGAACACGAGCGCATTTATACCTTTGCAGGCTTTATTTGCTTTATGCTCGGTCATATTTTCTTTATTCCCGCTGTGCTTATCGGCTACAAAATTATGAAATGGCAGTATCTTCTCATAGGGTTGCTTATCTGCCTCGGCTTTGTGGTTGCCTGTGCGCTTATGGAAAAGGTTATGAAGCTCAACTACGGCGTTTATAAACCCATAACGCTTGTATATTCTTTCCTTGTAACGGGTACTGCCGTTGCGGCTGTTATCGGAATGATTGTGAACGGCTTTACTAAAAAATATGTTGTTCTGAGCGTAGGAGCCGTTGCGTTTTTGCTTTCCGATTTGGTGCTTTCTTCTATTTATTTCGCAAAGGATAAAAATACAAAGGCAAATGTTCTCATAAATCACATACTTTATTATTTTGCACAGTTTGCTTTTGCAAGCACGCTGTTTATGAGTTAATAAAAAAGGGGATATTAAAATGGCAAAAAATAAAGGGGAAACCAAAAAGTATATTCCGAAAAAGGAAATGATGTCTTTCTGCGTTGCGGCAATGGGGCAGGGTATGATATACGCAATGATGTCCAGCTATATCAGCGACTATTACCTCAATGTTTTACAGCTCGCACCGATGTTTGTGCTGATGCTAATGCTCCTTGCCCGTGTGTGGGACGCGATAAACGACCCGCTTATGGGCATAATCGTTGACCGCCGCACTACAAAACGGGGAAAAATGAAGCCGTATATTCTTTATGCCTCGTTACCGATTGCAATACTTACAATACTTATGTATTTGAGCCCCAATCTTTCAAAGACAAATCTTATGATTTATTCAGCGGTTGTCTATGTTGCCTGGGGTATGATTTACACAATGGCAGATGTGCCCTTTTGGAGCCTTCCCAATGTGCTTACACCCGATGCGGAAGAGCGCGGCTCCGTTATCTCTTTGGGCAGAACCTTTAACGGTGTGGGTTCAGCCGTACCCGAGGTGCTTTTCCTTGTAATCGGTCTTACATTGCCGAAAATACTGGGCATTTCCGACGGGCTTGAATATAACAAAAAGAAATACCTGATTATGGCGGCAATTACCATTGCTATCGGTATGGTGCTTTATGTCCGTTCATATTTCAAGGTTAAAGAAAGAGTTGTAATTCCCGACAGAAAGCGTGTGCCCGGCGAACCGTCGCAGCTTTCCCGTATATTCAAGTGTAAGCCGCTTATGCTCGTAATTTTAATGGGCGTTCTTTCCAGCGGCAGATATATGGTTCAGGCGGCGGCTGTCCATGTTGCCCGTTATGCCTTTTACATAGGCCCCGACCTTGCAGGACTTTCCGAGGCTGAAAGGGTTGCAGCGATTGATGCCAGCGTTTCATCGGTCAAAACGATTTTTCAGGTGTGTGCCATCGTGGGAATGTTCGGCGCAATGCTGTTTATGCCGGTGCTTATGAAAAAGTTTGATTATAAAAAGATAGTAATTGTCACCTGCCTTTTAGGCTTTGTATCAAGCCTTTTTACCACCTTTATCGGCTGGTTTACAATGAATCTTTATATCTGCATACCGTTTATATTGATTTCCTGCATACCCTTAGGAGTTCTCAATGTAATTTCTTATGCAATGATAGGCGACTGCCTTGATTATATGGAGCTTGAAACAGGCTTCCGTGATAACGGACTTGGCTCGGCGTGTCAGGGCTTTGTAAATAAGCTGGGCAATGCGTTGGCAACCTCGGGAATAGTTATAATGTATATGTTTATAGGCCTTGAACCCGATAAAATGCTCAGCTCAACCGCAGTTATGGCGGCAACCGACCTTGCGACAGGGCAGAGATTTGCAATGTTTTCTCTCGTTTCAATCGTTCCGGGAGTCAGCCTCTTGCTTTGCGCAATACCGATGTTTTTCTATAAAATCGCGGGCAAGGAAAAAGAGCGTATAACTACCGAACTTGCCCGTGTCAGAGAAGAAAAGGGAATTGTAATCCAATAATCAACAAAACCACGGGAAACCGTGGTTTGTTTTTTGTAAAGACTGCCGTGAATTAGTTGTTGCATTGCAGCGCTGTAATGTGCTAAAATAATAAACAGTCGTAATTTTTAAATGCAGACGATGAAAGAAGAATGATTATGGTAACACTTGATAAAATCTACCACGCCTCATTTGTATTAAAGGACATTATCCGCAAAACCGATTTAATTCACGCTCCCAATATCAATAAGGAAGCAGAGGTTTATCTTAAAACGGAAAACTTGCAGGTAACGGGTTCCTTTAAGGTGAGAGGCGCGGCGTATAAAATATCGCAGCTTTCCGATGATGAAAAGAAAAGGGGAGTTATTGCCTGTTCGGCGGGTAACCATGCACAGGGCGTTGCTCTTGCCGCCACAAAGAACGGCATAAAGTCCCTAATCTGCCTGCCGGACGGCGCTCCCATTTCAAAGGTGGAGGCAACAAAACATTACGGTGCCGACATTTGCCTTGTAGAGGGAGTTTATGACGACGCATACAGGCGTGCGCTGGAATTAAAGGAGGAAAAGGGCTATACCTTTGTTCATCCCTTTGATGATGACGATGTTATTGCAGGTCAGGGCACGATAGGTCTTGAAATCCTTGATCAGTTAAAGGATGCGGATGCTGTTGTTGTTCCCGTAGGCGGCGGCGGGCTTATCTCAGGCGTTTCCTTTGCAATCAAGGCTCTTAATCCCGATGTTAAGGTTTACGGCGTTCAGGCAATGGGCGCACCGAGTATGGTCAATTCCATAAAGGACAATAAAATTGAGCGCCTTGATTCCGTTTCAACTATTGCGGACGGTATCGCAGTAAAGGAGCCGGGGGCAAACACCTTTGAATATTGCAAAAAGTATGTAGATGAAATCGTAACCGTTTCCGACGATGAAATTGCGGCGGCAATTCTCGCACTTATAGAACAGCAAAAGCTTATTGCCGAGGGTGCAGGCGCTGTTTCTGTTGCGGCAGTAATGTTCAACAAGATTCCCGTTAAGGGCAAAAAGGTTGTTTGCCTTGTTTCGGGCGGTAATATTGATGTTACCATTCTTTCAAGAGTAATCAAGAGAGGTCTTTTGAAATCGGGCCGTACATATTCTCTCACAGTTGAGCTTTTGGATAAACCCGGTCAGCTTAAAGGCGTTTCAAATATTATTGCGGATTTGGGCGGCAATGTTATTTCAATCCACCACGAAAGAGCGTCGGAGGGTTCCGATATTAACGGCTGTTTCCTGCGTATTGTTCTTGAAACAAGAAACTTTGAGCATATTGAGATTATTAAAAATGAGCTTATCAAACAGGGATATAAATTAGTTTAAGGAGCGATATATTATGATTAAAACAGTTTATACAAAAAATGCGCCCGACGCAATAGGCCCTTATTCACAGGCAAAAATTGTAGGCGATTTGGTTTTCACATCAGGTCAGATTGCAATTAACCCCGCAAGCGGCGCAGTTGAGGCCAATACCATTGAGGGGCAGACAAAGCAGGTTTGCGAAAACATTAAAAATCTTCTTGAAGCGGCAGGAAGCGATATGGAAAATGTTGTAAAAACAGTTTGCTTCCTTAAAAATATGGAGGATTTTGCAGCGTTCAACGCAATTTACGGCGAGTATTTTGTTTCAAAACCCGCCCGTTCCTGTGTGGCGGCAAAACAGCTTCCCAAGGATGTTCTTGTAGAGGTTGAAACCGTAGCGGTTGTTAAATAAATAAAAAGAAAAAGAAAAACGGATATCCTTTCGGATATCCGTTTATTTCTTTCGTAGATTTCTTGTTAAATAAATCAGACAGCTCTTGTAACCTTACCTGAACGAAGGCAACGAGTGCAAGCATAAACTCTCTTAGGAGAGCCGTTTACAACTGCCTTAACTCTTTTTACATTGGGCTTCCATGTTCTGTTTGATCTTCTGTGTGAGTGAGAAACCTTGATGCCAAAGGCTACATCTTTACCACAAAATTCGCATTTTGCCATTTTAAAGGCACCTCCTTACGAAATACAAAATTCAAATCCTGTCTCTTATACACATCTCCGAGCCCACGAGACAAGAGGCAAT
>CAMGDG010000074.1 GCA_946041635.1 uncultured Clostridia bacterium | reverse complement strand
TCTCAAAATTGCCTTCACTTTCAATTATTTCAAATTCGCTTTTATGGATTACCGCAATGCTTACGGTTGTTTCGGGAGTAATTTATATTAAAGACAGTATAAAGGTAATTGATTACACAAAATAATTGAAAAATGTAAAATAATGTGCTATAATCGCATAGAATAAAGTAAAAACCGTGACCGAAAGAAGTAACAGACAGCTTTTTTACAAGAGATTGGGCGTCGGCAGGCTGAAAGCGCTCATTAAAAAAGTCCTGTGAAATGCATTCGTGAGTTGATGCGGGGAATTTAGTATCCGTATCCGTTCGCCGCGTTAAGGCAAATGAGTAATAAATCGAAGTGGAACCGCGGTTTTGTCGCCTTCGCCCGTTAAGATTACAGATTTTCTGTATCTTTGGGCGGGGCATATTTTTTTGGAGGAATGTTATGTTTGACAGATTTAAGGAGGATATTTTAACCGTCAAAGAGCGTGACCCTGCGGCGTCCTCCGTGTTGGAAATATTATTTCTTTATCCGGGGCTTAAAGCTATCCGTATGCACCGCCGTGCCAATTGGTTTTACAGGCATAATATGAAATTTATTGCACGGTGGATTTCGCAGCGTGCGGTGCGAAAAACCAATATTGAAATTCACCCTGCCGCAAAAATCGGAAGAAGATTTTTCATCGACCACGGAACAGGCGTTGTTATCGGTGAAACCGCCGAAATCGGAGACGATGTAACAATTTATCAGGGAGTAACCCTGGGCGGTACGGGCAAGGATACAGGCAAGCGTCACCCCACAATCGGCAACGGGGTGATGATAGGCTCCGGAGCAAAAATATTAGGGCCGTTTAAGGTGGGGGACAATTCAAATATCGCATCAGGCGCAGTAGTACTTGATGAAATACCGCCGAATTCAACGGCGGTGGGCGTTCCTGCAAGAGTTGTGAAGCGAGACGGAAAAAGAATTGACAATCTTGACCAAGTGCATATACCCGACCCTGTTTCGCAGGAGCTTTGCAGGCTTAATGTAAAAATCGAGCAGCTTCAAAAAGAGCTGGAAAAATATAAAAAGGATGAAAACAAATGAAGATTTACAATACCCTGACAAGACGAAAGGAAACTTTAAAAACAATTACCGAGGGTGAGGTTAAAATTTATGCATGCGGTCCGACGGTGTATAATTTTATCCATATCGGCAACGCCCGCCCTCTCTGCGTTTTTGACACAATGCGCAGATATATGGAGTACAGAGGCTTAAAGGTGAATTTTGTGCAGAATTTCACCGATATTGACGATAAAATCATTCGCCGTGCCAATGAGGAGGGCACCGATTATAAAACCGTGTCCGAAAAATATATTGAGGAGTTCTGGAAGGACGCAAAGGGCATGAATATCCGTGAAGCAACGGTTCATCCCAAGGCAACCGAAAATATTGACGAGATAATATCTATAATCGAAACTCTTGTTGAAAAAGGCTTTGCATATCCGGTTGAAAACGGCGATGTTTATTTCAGCCCCAAAAAGTTCAACGAATACGGCAAGCTTTCGCATCAGCCTTTGGAGGATTTGGAGGCAGGCGCAAGAATAAATATCGGCGAGCTTAAAAAAGAACCCATGGATTTTGCCTTGTGGAAAGGCGCCAAGGAGGGGGAGCCTTACTGGGAGTCGCCGTGGGGCAAGGGCAGACCGGGCTGGCATATAGAGTGCTCTGCTATGGTACGCCGCTATTTGGGCGAAACTATTGATATTCACTGCGGCGGTCAGGATTTGATTTTCCCCCACCACGAAAACGAAATTGCGCAGTCGGAGTGCTGCAACGGCGTTCCCTTTGCAAATTATTGGATGCACAACGGCTATATCAATGTTGACAATGTTAAAATGTCAAAATCCTTGGGTAACTTCTTTACTGTCCGTGAGGTAGCGGAAAAATACGGCTATGAGCCTATCCGTTATCTTATGATTTCCTCACAGTACAGAAGTCCCATAAATTACAGCATTGATATTATTGAGCAGTGCAAGGCTTCTCTTGTCCGCCTTTATAATTGCCGTGACAGCCTTGATTTTGCCGCCGCAAATGCAGTTGACGCTTTGCCCGAAAATGCACAGGAGATTAAGGATACATTAAATTCACGCCGTGAGCAGTTTATCAAGGCTATGGACGATGACCTTAACACCGCCGACGCTATTTCATCGGTATTTGAGCTTGTAAGAGATATAAACACAAGCGTTATTACAGATAAGCCGTCAGCGGAGCTTGTCCGCTTTGCAACAGAGCTGTTTGACGAGCTTACAGGCGTTCTGGGCCTTGTGTATAACAGAAAAACCGAGTCTCTGGACAGCGAGATTGAAGCTCTTATCGAAGCCCGTCAGGAAGCAAGAAAGAATAAGAATTGGTCGGAGGCTGACCGCATAAGGGATGAGTTAAAAGCGCAGGGTATTGTTTTGGAGGACACTCCTCAGGGCGTAAAGTGGCACAGAGCATAAAACTATGCCCTTTCGCAAAACAGAGTAACACTTGAAGTGTTGCATATTGCAGTATATTTATATTTGCCGACAGTATTCACCGTGTTACTGTCGGCATATTTTATTTTATCCGCAGTAATTCCGCAGTTGGTAAGGGTTGAGCTTTGCGTTGATTCGTCATCGCCCGTCAGCACACAGCAAACCTTTTTGTATGTATCAATACACCCGGCAATATCTCCGCCGTCAGTTACCAAAAGCGCCGCCCCTTTAATTGTACCGTTCGCATCAAGTGAAACGGATATGAGAGTGTCGCCCTCCTCGTAAAGCATATATTTTTCTCCCTCCGAGTCTGTTCCTAAAATAAAATCGGCTGTGTTGTAATTCGTGCCGAATTGGCTGTTCATTCTCTCCGTAAACTGCTCAATACCGAATTTACTCTCCTTTGAGCAGGCTGAAAAAAGAAAGATGACTGCTAAAATCAAAATTATGAATAGCTTTTTCAAAAATAAACCTCCCTCACCTTAACAGTAAAATATATGTATAAAGACTGTCAAAATTTACAAATATTTAACAAAAGGATACTTGGAAAATGGAAAATAATATAGTAGAATTATAAGTAATATTAACAGAAGGCCGTGATTTCCTTGTTAAAGAATTTTAAGAAAAAAAGTCTTAAAGCAAAAATCGCCATAATTGCGTTTATCGTATTTATGCTTGCGTTGGTGGCTTATGTGCTTTATTCCAATTTCAAGCCGGAGCCTCCCGCAGAGTATGAGATGGCTCAGGTGGCATACGGTACTGTTGTGGATACTCTTGATGTCAGCGGTACGGTTGAATCGGGAGTGACGGAAAACTTTGTTGCCGTAGAGGGCGTAACCGTTGAAGAGGTTTTTGTTAAAGTGGGCGACAGAGTTCATAAAGGCGATAAGCTGGCTTCCTTTAATGTGTCCGGTGCGGCGCAGTATCTTACAGCGGCGGAAAAAGATTACAAGCAGGCCTTGACAGAATATAACGATATGAAAAACTCCACCGACAGTAACACAAAGAAAAAGTCGGAGCTTAATTCAAAAATAGATAATTTAAACGCACAGATTACCGTTAAGAAAAAGGAAATTGCCGCTTTGGAATCGGAAATAGAAAACAGCGAGCCTTCAACAAAGCAGGTGAAAATTCCGCAGGAGCAGATAAACGCTATTGCCGCCCAGATGGCGCAAAACGGCGCAACAGCCGAGCAGATAGAGGCGTTTATCTCTGCCGCTTCTCAGGTGGAGGTTCCCGATGTTTCAACGGTAAACACCGAAAAACAGCAAGCTCTTATGCAGAAAAATCTTGAATTGGCACAGCTCAATTCCGAACTTTCGGCTCTACAAGCTGAAAACGCCGTAACAGTTTCAACAGACAACACTACAATGCTTGACGCACTTAAATCCGTTGCCGATATGAAAAAGGCAAACTATGAAAGCTTAAAAGGCACATATGATAAAATGTCAAAGGGCTGGTATGCCGAGAATGACGGTGTTGTAACAGTTGTTAATGTAACAGCCGGTGAAAAATTCGTGCCGGTTGTTGAGGAAAACACCTCGTCCATCGACCTTTCCTCCCTTTTGGGGGGTCAATCGGTGGACAGCAGTACCGCCGCTATGATTTCTTCACTTTTGGGCAGTTCCGACGCAGCTCCCTCAGGCGTGGGAATAACGGTTGAAAGCTACGATGATATGATTGTAAGCGTAACCGTTGGAAAAGCGGATCTTCTTAAAATCAAAACAGGTATGGAAGCAACCGTTATAAGCCTTGATAAGGAATATGAGGGCGAGGTAATATATGTTGGCGCAACTGCGGCGGAATCCGACGGTATGGATTTAGGCTCAATCACAAGTTCTCTGATGGGCGGCAGCTCATCGGGCGGTGCAGTTGTAAAGGTTAAGATAAAATCTCCCGATGAAAATGTTGTAATCGGATTTGATGTGGATATAAAAATCAAGCTTTCTCAGATTGACGGTGCTTTAATAGTTCCCGTTGAAGCAGTCATATATGATAACGGCGAGTATTCCGTATATGTATATGATTCCGAAGAAGGTACCGCAGTTAAACGCATTGTTACCAAGGGCGCCCTTGACGATACCAACTATCAGATTACAGAAGGTCTTTCCGAGGGCGAGAAGGTTGTAAGAAGTCCCGATCCCGATATGGAGGACGGCACAAAAATTAAAGAAAAAACTGCATGATAGGGGTGTAGGTATTGAACATTAAAGAAAATATCCGCATCGCCATATTCAGCATAAAAACAAATCTTATGCGTTCATTGCTTACCATGCTGGGAATAATAATCGGCGTGGCGTCGGTTATTGCGGTTATCACGGTGGGTAACGGCGGCAGAGATTATATTGTGGGTATGATAAGAGATATGGGAAACAGCGCAATTTCCCTTACCGTTAATACCCGTACCGCAGATGACGAAGATTATTTTACAAATCAGGATATTGAGGCTGTAAAGAAGCTTGACGGCGTTCAGTATGCCTCAATGCAGTCCATGACCATGTGCCAGGTAACAGCCAATGAGGAAAACGGCTTTTTGATGGGCGTGGGATGTAATACCGATATGCAGATGATTATGAAATCACCCTGCCTTTACGGTCGCTTTTTCACCGAGGAAGAATATGTTAACGGCAAATATGTAGGCGTTATTGATGTGGGAAGCGCCATGCAGGTGTTCGGCAGAAAGAATGTTGTGGGTGAGTATTTGCACTGCACCGCAAATGATATTTCCATTTCAATTAAAATTATCGGCGTAATTGACATAATGGCGAGTATGAATCTGGATACGGAGGAAATGATGAACAATATGTCCTCCATGGGCGGTATGCAGATGATGAGCTGTATGATGCTTATGCCTGCTCCCGTTGCGTCAATGCTGAACGGCAGTTCAGTTAACCGTTATGATACAATAAATATTACTGCGGTTGACGAATCCATGCTTGACGGTATCGGAACAGCGGCAATAAACTATATCCGCTCAATTCACGATAATTATGAGAAGGATTGCTATACCGTAACCAATATGGCAACATATATTGATTTGCTTGATACCGTTATAAATGTGTTTACAGTATTTATAGCCGCTGTCAGCGCAATATCCCTTGTGGTAGGCGGTATCGGTGTTATGAACATAATGCTTGTATCCATAACGGAGCGTACCCGTGAAATAGGTATAAGAAAAGCATTGGGCGCAAAAACAGGAACAATTTTGTTCCAGTTTTTAACGGAGTCGGTAATCCTTTGTTTAATCGGAGGAATAATAGGCTTGCTGTTGGGCGTTGCAGGTGCGGCGCTTGTGTCGTATATTATGGATGTTCCTTTGGCAGTTAAGCCTTCAACCGTTGCATTGGCTGTCGGTTTTTCATCTGCAATCGGAATTATATTCGGCGTGTACCCCGCACGCAGAGCCGCAAAGCTTCCTCCCATTGAAGCCTTGCGCAGAGATTAGTAAAGTGCCGGAGAGTGAAATAACTCTCCGGTTTTTATTGTAGGGTTACGGTGATAATCCGAACCCGTCAAAAATGCAGTATTAAAGCGATATTTGTCGCTT
>CAMGDG010000073.1 GCA_946041635.1 uncultured Clostridia bacterium | reverse complement strand
TTTTTTGACAAAAAGTTTATTGCTTTAAATCATCAAAAGAAAGGGGTGCTTTGTAGGGTGCGACGCCTGGTTGCACCGTTATTTTTACGAAATTTTTGCGGGACGATGAAGTATCGTCCCATACATTCCCCTCCCTCACGGAGGGAGCGGAATTGGTTTTCGCCGTGGGGTTTTCTGTTGTTTTTCGGCGGGAGCAAGCCCCCGCCCTACTATGTTGAATTTGAGTTTTCCGTGATTTTACGGGACGATGTGAGACATCGTCCCCTAATAAATTTTTTCGCAAGACAATGTGGCAGAGGCGACGCTGTATGAATATACCGCGAGCCGAAAGCCACGAAGTATTGCGAAAAAAGAAACAAATTAAAGCATAAAAAGGCCTGTTTTTTTCATTGCCTTTGAAAGTGTGCGCTGTGCAAGATGGGCAGCCTTTTCCGCACCTAACTCTGCGCACTCCAAAAGATACGCCTTATCTGCCATTAAGCGCTTAAATTCCTCTTTAAAGGGACGGAGTTCACAAACAACCGCCTCGGCAACTGCCTGTTTAAAATCGCCGTAGCCTTTACCGTCAAAATCTTTTTCGATTTGCTCGTATGAAAGACCTGTACAACAAGAATAAATACCCATAAGGTTATTGATTCCGTCTTTGCCCTCTGCGTATCTTACCTTTGCCTCGGAGTCCGTCACGGCGCTCTTAATCTTTTTGACTATTACATTATCCTCGTCAAGCATAGAGATAAATCCCTTGGGATTGGGGTCGGACTTGCTCATTTTCTGCATAGGGTCCTGCAATGACATAACACGGGCGCCAACCTTGCCGATAAATGGCTCGGGGAGCTTAAAGGTGTTGCCGTAAACAGTATTGAAACGCTCTGCTATATCACGGGTGATTTCAAGATGCTGTTTCTGGTCGGCTCCTATGGGAACATAATCCGCCTGATAAAGAAGAATATCCGCCGCCATCAATACAGGATATGTGAAAAGTCCCACATTGACATTTTCGGGATGCTTTTCGCTCTTATCCTTAAACTGCGTCATTCTTGCCGCTTCGCCGAACTGTGTGGAGCAATTGAGAATCCACGCAAGCTGTGCATGCTGAGGAACATGGCTTTGAATAAAAACTATATTTTCCTCGGGGTCAAGACCAAGTGCCAAAAGAATTGCGTACATTTCAAGAGTCTGACGGCGCAGAGCCTGGGGCTCGGGACGAACCGTCAGGGAATGTAAATCCGCAACGGCATAAAGGCAGTCATAATCCTTGGACATATTTTTCCAGTTTTTCAGCGCACCTAAATAATTCCCCAGCGTTGGAGTACCGGTGGGCTGAATTGCGCTTAAAACGATTTTCTTTCTCTCTGCGGTGTTTTCCATATTTTTTCACCTTTACATTAAATTTAATATCCTATATATTAAACTATTTTTTGTGTTGTTTGTCAACTGCACAGATAAGGTATTTTCTTATAATCGCAAGAGAGATTTTCCCGTTTACTGATTTATATGTAGCGCAGTCACGGCGGCGGGGCAATACCCCGCCGTAAAAATTTTTATTTACCCTGCATATAAGCCTTTGCAACAACTTTAAGCTGTTCCACAGTATGAAACTTTGCTCCCGACTCAATAACAGAGGTTTGAACATTTTTAGGAAGAGTATCAAAATAGGCTTTTACTTCCGGCTTCATTTCGTTCATTGAAAATCACTTTCCTTAAATAGAAATTGGGTGAAAAAATATCGCCCTGCAAGTATTTTTTGCAAAGCGATACAAAATTATACATTTTCCCTATTACAAAACCTTTGATAAGAAGTCTTTAAGCCTTGGATTTTGGGGATTTTCAAAGAAATCGTTGGGATTGTTTTCTTCAATAATTCTGCCCTCGTCCATAAATATAACTCTTGTTCCTACCTCACGGGCAAAGCCCATTTCGTGAGTAACTACAACCATTGTCATACCCTCATGGGCAAGGCTTTTCATAACATCAAGCACCTCGCCTACCATTTCGGGGTCAAGGGCTGAGGTGGGCTCGTCGAAAAGAAGCACATCGGGATTCATACACAAGGCACGGACGATGGCAACACGCTGCTTCTGTCCGCCCGAAAGCTGTGAGGGATAGGCGTCTGCTCTGTCCTTTAAGCCTACACGGTCAAGCAGTTCGAGAGCCTTTGCCTCTGCCTCCTCCTTTGACATTTTTAGAAGTGTCATAGGCGCTTTCGTCATATTTTTAAGCACGGTCATATTTGAGAAAAGGTTAAAATGCTGGAAAACCATTCCCATTTTCTGACGGTGCTGATTGATATTCACCTTTTTATCGGTAATATCAACACCCTCAAAGAATATTCTGCCCGAGGTTGGGATTTCAAGGAGATTAAGAGAGCGCAAAAGCGTTGATTTACCCGAACCGGAGGGACCTACGATAACAACTACCTCGCCCTTTTGAATTTCGCAGTTAATGCCGTCAAGGGCTTTTACATTGCCGCCGTTATAGTGCTTTTTAAGGTCTTCAACTTTAATAAGTACATTATCTGTCACTCTTACGCAACCTCCTTTCGAGCCTTCCTACAAGCCAGGAAAGAATCATAACCATTACAAGATAAATGAGCGCAACGGTGATAAGCGGTATAAAATACTGGAATGTTCTTCCTGCGATAACATTTCCTGCTTTTGTCAAGTCGATAACACCAACATAACCTGCAACCGAGGTTTCCTTTAAAAGCGCTATAAACTCATTACAGAGCGTAGGAAGCACCGCCTTGAACATCTGGGGAATTACAACATAACGCATTGTTTGAAAATAGTTAAAGCCCAGACTTCTGCCCGCTTCAAACTGACCGTTATCCACAGACATAATGCCTGCTCTGAAAATTTCGGCAACATATGCGCCCGAATTTATACCGAAAGCAAAAATGCCCACCAAAACGCCGTTATCCGAAGCGGCAAAGATTACAAAATAAGAAATCATAAGCTGAACAACAACGGGCGTTCCTCTTATAATTGTAAGATACACCTTGCAAACGGCGTTAAGAATTCCGAGGACATAATAACCCAAGCCGCCGCGAAGCTTCATTGATTCTCTGTTTTTATCGTACGATGTACGCACAGCGGCAATAACAATTCCTATAATTACACCGATAAACAGTGCGCCGGCAGTGATTTTCAATGTATTTAAAAAACCTGTCAAAAGCTGCAAATAACGGTCTTTTTCAATAAAAACGAACTTTAAATCATCAATAAACTCCGTAAGTGGGGTACCGATACTCAATAAAACCGATGTCAAACTGTCATACTCCTTTCAAGCAAAAATAAGGGCGGACTTTCGACCGCCCTTTTAAATTTTTAAAACTTACGCATTGATATATTTATCAATAATCTTTTGAACCGAACCGTCGGCAATAAGCTCTTTGAGAGCCGCATTTACTTTTTCCTTAAGCTCGGTGTTATCCTTTGCAAAGCAAATGGCGTAATCTTCAACTGCGTATTCTGTTTCAAGAATTTTAAGGCCTTCATTTGCAGCAACATATGACTTTGCAGGCTCATTATCGATGATAACGCAATCCACCTTACCGCTTTTCAATGCTTCAACAGCGGCAGCACCGCTGTCAAACTTAACAACATTTTCATCGCCGAAATCATCGGAAGCGTAAATATCGCCTGTTGTTGAGGTTTGAACGCCGATTTTTTTGCCTGCAATATCGTCAAGAGAAGCGATTGAGCCGCCCTCTTTAACAATTACAACCTGAACGCCTGTTGCGTATGAAGCAGAGAAGTTAACGCTTTGAAGTCTTTCTTCGTTAACGGTCATACCTGCCATACCCATATCATATTTACCTGCCTGAACGCCGGGAATAATTGAGTCGAACGCAACATCTTCGATTTTAAGCTCCATACCCAATTTATCGGCAATAAGCTTTGCTATTTCGGCATCAATACCTACGACTGCGTCACCCTCGTGATACTCATAGGGAGGGAATTCAGCATTTGTTGCCATTACAAGAGTTTTCTTTTCTTCAGTTTTCTTTTCTTCCTTTTTACCGCATGCCGCAAAGCAACCGATAACAAGGATGAGCGCTAAAACTACTGAAAGTATTTTTACTGTTTTTTTCATCTTAGTCATACTCCTTTTGGAAATATTGTTTGAATTGCCACTAATTATACATCCCTCTTTCACAAAAATCAAGTGTTTATGCAATTTTTTTTGCAATTTTTCCGAAATATATGAATTTTTATTCATTATGCAATGTATAAATGTATAAAACTTCATTCATATATATTTCTATGACGGCAATACTGCCTTTTTTCCCCGGAAATATCGTAATACGATGTGAGCTGCTTTCCGATAATTCGGGTATCTCTTTCCATTTCACGGAGCACGGTGATTTTACTGTTCATTTCGTAAAGTCTTATTCCGCTCAAATTTTTCATTTGGGCAGAATAACCCGATATGAGCGTATGAAGGTCCTCTGCCTGACGGAGATATTCCTCACCCAACTGATATAAAGTCATTTCTGCCTCCCTTCTATACCGAACATTTGTTCTGTACGAACATATAATATCACCGCAAAAATGACTTTTCAATAGGGAAAATAAAAAATCTGTCCCAAATTTCGGACAGATTTTGAAAAGTTTATTCTTATTGGAATGGATAGGGCTGTATTTGCGGCGGGAGCAAGCCCCCTACATTTCCCTCCCTCATAGAGGGAGGTGGCAAAACCGCAGGTTTTGACGGAGGAAGATTTTCCGGCGGGAGCCAGCCCCCGCCCTACACGGCTGAGGTTGGTTTTTGTGGATTTTTTTCGGGCGATTCGTGAATCGCCCCTACGGGGTTTGCGTGAATTTTTGTGTGATTTTTCGGACGATTCGTGAATCGCCCGTAAAAGTTGCGCAAAAAACGGGGCGATGTTACATCGTCCCGTTTTGAGGTGTATTACGGATTACATTACGGCTTTTTGATTTGGTTGAGTGCGGCGTTCAGCCCCAAAAGTTGTTCTTTGGTGACTTGAATGCCCGCTGTGCCCAGCAAATTTGTCAAACGAATGACGGTAAATCCGCCCATCATTTGCATCATGCCCTCGTTCATCTCAAAGCCTGCCGCCATACCGCCTGCGGCACTCTGCATTTGCGCCATCATACCGGCGAACAGTTGTGCGCCTGCGGGGCAAGCTAAAATATCGCTCAATTTGTCGTTTAAGGAGAAATAGCCGTCGGGTGCAGTGATGTCGAACCAATTGAGAATGGCACCCTTTTCTTTCAGGCGATAGTCCTCATTAAAGGTATCCACCTTACGGATAACGCTTTCGTCCTTACAGTCGCCTGCCACGGCGGTGAGGTTTGTTTCGCCGCAGTTGGGCACATCAAAATAGAAGAAATGCACATCGCTTGCCTGTTTGCCCAAACTCTTGCCGTTTGCGAACAGTTCCACTTCGGGGAGATTGGAATAAACAGTCACTTTGGTGGTGTCCTCCACCCGATCCACATAGCGTTTGCCGCAAATGTGGACGAACGGTTCATCGGAAAGCCACGCTTTGTAGGCATAGAACGAATCCTTTTTGTATTTGCGGTCAAAGGTGACAAGGCCTTTGTGGTTCTGCCCGTTTTCGCCGCCCTCGTTGCGTGCGTCCGCACCGAAATCAAACATATTCCAAACGTGCGTTGCCCAAATATACTCTCTTGTAAAGAGTTGTTTAATCAATTCCTCGTGGTAATATGCCTGATACTCCTCGGTGTAGTCGCCCTGCGTGGGGTTGGAGGTATGCCAATTCAGCGCCTCACAGCCGTATTCGCTCATGCCCACGGGGATACCCGGAAATTCGGCGTGGAATTTGTCAAACCACGGGCCGTTCATGGAGGTGTCGCCGCCGTACCAGCCGAAATAGTGGTTGAAAGACAGCACATCGGGCACTTGCAGGTATGCATCGTGAATATCGCACATGGAAACCACCGCTACCGTAGTTAAGCGGGTTTTATCCATCTCGTGCACCAAATCGTTGAGCATTTTGTGGTTATCCACCAAATCCGCGTCCGAGCCGTTCATGGAAATTTCGTTGGAGAGCCCCCAAACCACAATGGACGGGTGGTTGTAATTCTGCGTGATCAGTTCTTTCATCTGGGAAACGGTGTTTTCACGCCCTGTTGGCATATGCTTTGAAATATAGGGAATTTCCGCCCAAATGACAAGGCCGTTTTCGTCGCACAAATCATAGAAATATTGGTCGTGCTGATAATGCGCCAAGCGAATGGTATTTGCGCCCATTTCGCAAATCAGTTCCATATCCTCTTTGTGGTGCTCGGGCAACAGCGCATTGCCCAA
>CAMGDG010000072.1 GCA_946041635.1 uncultured Clostridia bacterium | reverse complement strand
GGGCTCGGAGATGTGTATAAGAGACAGCTTTAATATATCCATAAATTACTAAAAGGTGTGATTGAGCATTGGAAAATTCGGTAAACACCACCGCTGCCGAGGAAGTAAGAGCAGAGGATGTTGAAAACGAGGTTGAAAGCGCATCTTCCTTAAACAGAAGATATTTGCGTCCCCGCGAAATTTTCGCTTTCCTTCTTACCGCCTTCGGTCAGAAAAACCTAAGTCAGTATGTTAATGCGTTCCGTCAGTTCTTTGTTATAAGCTTTCTCGGAATGTCGGGCAGTACATACGGTGTTATTATGTTTATTGAGTCAATTTACGACGCTGTTGACGACTCAATTTCAGGTCTTATTATCGACCGTACAAGAACCCGTTGGGGCAGGCTTCGTCCGTGGCTTATTATTCCCACGCCGTTTTGGGCGATAGCAAACATAATGCTTTTTACCGCTCCCAGCTTTCTTGTATTTGAATGGCAAAAGGTTATATGGACCGTATTCTCGATTTTCGTTTACAATCTGGGTATGTCCTATTTCGGAGCATGGACAATTATGCTTTACAACATCACACCCAATGTTAACGAGCGTGACAACCTTATTGCAACATCAAAATTTATGGAGCTTTTCGGCACTTTCCTGCCGTCAATCGCAACCGTATTTGTTACCTTTATGCCGAAATGGACAAACAATTCAGTAGGTATGCAGGATGTTTATACAGGCTTTGCGGTTATACTTTCAATCATAGCCGCAGTTACTGCATTTTACGGCTTCTCCGCCATGCGAGAGCGTGTACCCCTTGCCTCCCGTGAACAAATGCAGGAGGTCGGTGTTATTGAATCGTTTAAAAATGTTTTCAAAAACAGACCGATGTTTGTGCTCGTGCTTTCCGGTTTCTTCAACGGATTTAAGTCAGTCGGCGTTGCAAGTGAGAGCTTTTATTGGATGCACAACTCCAAAAACCTGCTTCACGGTACAATCGCCTCCCTCTTTACAGGTATTCCGAACTACATTATGATACCCCTTGCGCCAAAGCTTATTCGCAGATTCGGTGCAAGAAATGTTGCGGTATTTTCAGGTATTTTTGCCGGTGCGGCTTACCTTGCCACATTCCTTATCGGTATCGGCGGCAACTTCCTCGTTGATTGGGACAGAGGAAATAAGATTGTGAATCTTATTGTTATTACCATTTGCCTTACAGTCTGCGGACTGCCCAACCAGCTTATGAATGTTGCGGGCGGCGTTCTTCAAGGCGATGTTTACGATTACAGCGAGTGGAAAAACGGCGTCAGAAACGAGGCACTTGTTCAGACAGTTCAGAACTATTTCGGTAAAGCTGCAAACTCGGTTATTCAGCTTCTTTCCGGTGTTGTTATTTCGGCGGTTGGATATGTTGCAAGAAAGGATGAATTCGGCAACATCATCCCCGAATCTAACCTTAAAATACTCACAGGCTTCTGGGCAATCTTCTGTTTGCTTCCCGCAATCGCCCGTTTCCTTTACGGCATTACGCTTCTCTTCTTCAATGTTCACGGTGAATTTAAAGAGAATATGCTCAAAGAGCTTGAAATCAAGCGCCGTGAGCGAGTTCAAAATCTTGAAAGCGGAACAGAAGCTTCTGCTGAAGAATAATAGAAAAACTATAATACGCCTTCTTTTTGAGGGCGTATTTTTTATTGTATATACACTTAAAAGAGCCTCGCAGGAAAAATCCCTGTGAGGCTCTCTGTTTTGCACTTATTCAATTACTCCGCATTGTTTGTTGCGATAATATCTGCGCCTGTGTCCAAGATGTTTTTGATTACAACATCACCGATTTTAACAGGAGCCTTTATTGAAGATTTATTTATCGCTTCCATACACTCCATCATCATACCTTTCGGTACGGGAACCGATGATTTTACAGGTACAACACAAGCCTTTTTGCCGCCCTCAACCTTAACCGTTGTAGTGAGCATTCTTGTGGGACTTGTGCATTCCGTTCTTGCGTATGCATCTCCCCGCTTGCATGTATTACCCGTTACATCGGTAACATTGTTATTATCGTCAAGGGTAACCGTAATGGGGCATCCCAAAGGACATGCCACGCAGACAAGCTCTCTTTTTTCCATTTTTTATGCCTCCACTCTGACTGTTACAACTGAATTTGCCGCAAGTTCGTTTATTACGGACTGTTTCAATGTGACATACTCCATTTCGCCCGGGCAAAGCTTTTTCTTTTTCTTTGAAAGAATTTCTTTGCCGCCGCACTCAACAATAATTTTAGCATTATTAAATACTGCTCCCACGCGGAAATAAAGCTTAACATCGGAATCCGTTTTGCAGTTAATTCTTTGAGGAACGATATATCTTACGCCGTCAACACCTTGTGTTGAAACACATTCAGAGGATATTTTTTCGCCCTTTATGTATTTTGCGGCACCCAGGCCTGCAATCTGACTTTCCTCGGTAACATAGTCAACAAGGTCGTGAACCTGCAATACATTACCGCAGGCAAAAACGCCCTTGTGCTCTGTTTCACGGTATTCATCAACTTTGGGGCCGTTTGTAATGCGGTCGAGTTCCAGCCCTGAATTCTTTGAAAGCTCGTTTTCGGGAATAAGTCCGACAGACAGCATAAGCGTATCGCAGGGAACATATTCCTCCGTGCCCGGAATGGGGCGAAGCTTTTCATCGACCTTTGCGATGGTAACGCCTTCAAGCCTGTCCTTTCCGTGAGTTGCAACAACAGTACAGCTTAATTTCAACGGTATGCCGAAATCGTCAAGACACTGAACGATGTTTCTTGTAAGTCCGCCCGAATAAGGCATAAGCTCACAAACCATCTTCACTTTTGCGCCTTCCAAAGTCATACGGCGAGCCATTATAAGACCGATGTCACCCGAACCGAGAATTACTACCTCGTGGCCGGGCATATAACCGTCTATATTTACATATTTTTGCGCAGTACCGGCGGTCATAATACCTGAACAACGACTGCCCGCAATGCTCAAAGCACCTCTCGGACGCTCACGGCAACCCATTGCAAGGACTACTGCCTTTGCGTTAATTTTAATGAGCCCGTCCTTTTTATTTACGGCGGTAACCGTATTATCCGAAGCAATATCCAACACCATAGTGTCGGTTTTAACCGTAATATCCGTATCTTCAAGCAATTTCATAAAACGCCCTGCATATTCGGGGCCTGAAAGCTCCTCGCCGAAATAGTGAAGTCCGAAGCCTGTATGAATACACTGTTCAAGAATTCCGCCAAGAGTTTCGGCTCTTTCAAGAACTACTATTTTTTCAACACCGTTTTCCCGTGCTTCAAGTGCGGCCGCCATACCTGCAGGACCGCCGCCCACAACGGCTAAATCAAAATCCAACATTATAAGCACCTCACTTTGTTCTTTCATAAATTATTTTGGACTCGCCGCCGAATTTTGTAATCTCATTCATGGGAACGCCGAGTTCACGGGCAAGTATCTCTACAACCTTACTTCCGCAGAAGCCACCCTGACAACGCCCCATTCCGGCTCTCGTGCGCCGTTTTACGCCGTCAACATCGCGAGCACCTGCAGGAGCCTTTATTGCGTCGATTATCTCGCCCTCTGTTATTGTTTCACAGCGGCAGACAATTCTGCCGTATGCGCTGTTTTTCTTAATAAGCTCTGCACGCTGTTCGTCATTCATATGGCGGAAACGCACAGGCTCTTCTCTTGTATCCGTATAGCTTTCTTTTTCCGAAAGCTCCAGCTTTTCTCCCAAAATCTCACGAACTCGAATTGCAATGGCAGGAGCGGAGGAAAGTCCGGGAGACTCAATGCCCGCAACATTTAAGAAACGGTCATTCTTTTCGCTCCAACCGATGATAAAATCGTCGGTTTCGGGATGTGAACGCACGCCTGCGAAGGAGGTGATAGCATTTCTTACGGAAACAGATGGAACTGACTTTAATGCCTTTTCCACAATTTCCGCAAGACCTTCGGGCGTTGTTTCGGTATCGTCTTTTTTATCAATATTTATTGCGGTAGGACCGATAAGGAGGTTACCGTCAACGGTGGGAGTTACTAAAATGCCCTTGCCCATTTCATTGGGGCACTGGAAAATAGTATGAACCGCCAGATTTCCCACAGATTTATCCAGTAGGTAATATTCGCCTTTTCGGGGAATTATTTTTATTGAGTCGTCCCCTGCCATTTTTGCAAGCTCATCGGAGAAATTACCCGCCGCATTTATGATGAATTTTGCGCATATCTCCCCTGCCGAAGTATCAAGCACATATTCATCAGCAACACGGTTTATTCCCTTGACGCAGCAATTTCTGATAAACTCAACGCCGTTTGTTACAGCGTTTTCAACTGCCGCAATAGTCAGCTCATAGGGGCAAACAATTCCCGCACTCTCGCAAAGCAATGCACCCACAGCCTTATCGCTGATATTGGGCTCAATTCTGCGAAGCTCGTCACGATCGATTACGGAAAGACCGGGAACACCGTTTTTGACGCCTCTTTCGTAAAGCGCTTTAACATGCTCCATTTCATCATCGGAAAATGCAACAACAAGAGAGCCGTTGTTTTTAAAGGGAACCGAAAGCTTTTTGCAAAGCTCAGGCATCATGGCGGTGCCCTTAACATTCAGTTCTGCCTTCAATGTGCCGTTCTGTGCGTCAAATCCGCCGTGAACAATGGCACTGTTTGCTTTTGTGGTACCCATGGCAACATCATTACACTTTTCAAGCAAAGCTACGCTTATTTTAAAGCGACTGAGCTCACGGGCGATAAGTCCGCCTACAACACCGGCGCCCACAATAGCGACATCGTAAGTCATATTCAAACCCTTCTTTTTCTGCAAGACTTTAACGCCTTGATATTTTCCCGTTAATTATATCACATTTGTTTACAATTTAACATACTTTTTTTAATATTTTTAAACAAAATTCGCAATTATTTACACTGTGCTTTCATTTTGTCCCCTATTCTTTTGATAATTCGCTTTTCAAGCCTTGAAATATAGCTTTGCGATATTCCCAGAATATCGGCAACCTCTTTTTGAGTAAGCTCCTCCCCCGTTTTCAATCCGAAGCGCATATCTATTATTGTTTTTTCCCTTTCGGGGAGAGTATCAATAACCTTTAAAAGCACTCTTTTTTCGTCTTCCTCCTCCATTTCACGGTTAATTTCATCGCCGTCGCTCCCCAGCACATCTGCAAGCATCAGCTCATTTCCGTCCCAATCGGTATTAAGCGGTTCATCAAGAGATATTTCCGTTTTCTGTGACGCTATTTTGCGAAGGTGCATTAAAATTTCATTTTCAATGCACCTTGAGGCATATGTGGCAAGCTTTATATTTTTACCCGGGCAAAATGTGTTTACGGATTTTATAAGTCCTATTGTTCCGATAGAAATTAAATCCTCAATGTTAACACCTGAATTTTCAAACTTTTTAGCGATATATACAACAAGGCGTAAATTATGCACTATCAGCGTCTCACGGGCTTTTTCATCGCCCTGCGCCAGCCTTTCGCTCAATTCCTGCTCCTGTTCTTTTGTAAGCGGAGCGGGCAGAGCCGCAGGACCGTTGATATAATATGCGCCTCTCTTAAACACAAGAAGATACAGTTTCCTCAAAAGCAGTTTCAACTTAACCATTTTGCATTTCTCCTTCAAGATTGATATTTAAAATAATTTTATATTCTTCATGGGGCGTCAGGCTTTCACCGATATACACTTTGTCGGTTGTGTAGCCGCCGATTTTTAAAGAGTCGGGGCGAAAAGCCTTTATAAGAGCTTCTCCGCCTACTGTGGAAACGGGAATAAGCCTTATTTTTTCAGGCGACTCACCGCCGTTCAGCTTATCAAACACGCTTTTTTCCGCCAAAATTACGGGATAGCCCGAAAAAGGCTCGCACAGGCTGTTCCCGGTATCCATAAGTGCGTTACAACACACGCTTTTACCGCCATTTTGAACTGTGACAAAGTACTCCTTTGACTTCGGCGCTTTTTTATCGGTTAGCCTTGTTATTACTGTGATTATTACATATGAAATCACGGTGCATATTACAAGAAAAGTCATATTTATATCAAAATAAACTATTCCGTTTGTATAAAGCACGGCGTCGGTATCGAAAAGTATGTAAATTGCAAAATTTACTCCGCCAAACAAAAAGCATATAGCAAAAAGCCAGAAAATCCTTTTAAAAAACTGCTTAAACGAGTCAAATCCAAAGGAAATAAAAATCATTATTACGCCCGAAAGCAATTTAAGAACAGTCATAACAACGCCGAGGCTTTGAAGAAAAATCAGCAGTGACGATATGCCGCCTATAAAAGAACCCAAGGCAATACGCCATCTTTTTGTGTGGGAACGGGAAATTTTTTTAACTGCAAGAAGCATAA
>CAMGDG010000071.1 GCA_946041635.1 uncultured Clostridia bacterium | reverse complement strand
TTGTAGGGCGGGGGCTTGCTCCCGCCGTTATTTATAATAAAATTGACAAACAAAAAGGGACTCAACCGAGCCCCTTTTAATTTATAGATTTTATGTATTTTATAATTCAACCTTTTGCGGCATACCGCCGTTTTCTCTCGATTTATCTGCAAGATAAACGCATAAGTGACCTGCAACAGAATCGAATACGGAGGTGCAGGCAAGGCTGGGCTTTTCGCCTCTTACAAATGATACAAAATCCGCCGCCAAGCGTTCATCTCCGCCGCCGTGACCGCCGTAAGCACCCACCATATCGCCCGTTACATTGAGGTCAACCTCTTCGAGAAGCCTTTCATCGGTCTTTGTGGGGTGAATTTTCGATACATAAAATTTCGATTCCTCAAAATTGCCGTATATTTCACCCTTTGTGCCTACAATATGTATTCTGCGTAAAGGTGTTGAAGAACCGCCCACCATATTGTGCGTTCCCGTGGCTCCGCTTGCAAAATTAACAAGCACCGATTGATGGTCAACAACATCGTTATCGCATTTATAAATGCATTTTCCGTAAGGACTGTCGCCCTTTAACAGATTGATTTTATCCTCGATTGTGGGATTTTCAATGTGTTCCAATTTGTCCCATATGTAAAACGCCCATCTCTCAGGCTGATCAATGTAAAGTCTTTTCGCCGAATAGCGGCAGGTGTCAACAAGAGGACAGTCCGAGAGACATCTTTCGCCTGCGTTTTCGGGCGCATTTTCAGGCTTGAACTGATATTTGCCGCCAAAGCTTGAAACGGCAACAGGCTTTGTCTCGCTCATCATCCACATCATAATGTCAATATCGTGGCAGCATTTTGCCAAAAGCATTGATGTGTGGCACTTTTTACTGTTTGCCCATTTTCCTCTTACATACGAGGTTGAAAGGTGATGATAACTAACGTGTTCAAGTGTTTGTATGTTTATAATATCACCGATTTCACCGTTAACAACACGCTCTTTTATAGAGTAATAAAAAGGCGTGTAGCGAAGTACATGGCAAATCATAACCTTTGAGTTGTTCTTTTCGGCGCACTCAACTATTTCACGCATTTCCTCCTCGTTAACGGCAAAAGGCTTTTCAAGAAGCATATCATAGCCTGCGTTCAAAAGGGGAAGGGTGGTTTCAAGATGCTGATGGTCCATAGTACCGTTGATGATTGTATCCGCAAGCTTGCCTTTTTTTGCAAGCTCGTCGGCATCAAAAAAGCACATATCCTCTGAAAAACCGAACTTTTCCATGACGGCTTTTCTCCTCACGGGATTAGGGTCCGCAACGCCTACTATTTTCAGTTTGTCAGGGTCGGTAACGGCAAGATTTGCATAAATCATCGCTCTGTGACCTGCCCCTACGATAATTGCCGTAACGGGTTTTGACATAATTATCATCTCACATATAACAGATAATTTTTACAAGCATTATACACTATAATATCTCAAAAATAAACCCTAAAATATTATAAACAGGCAAAAAAATTAAGGGAAACACCTATGCCTTGTCAGCACCCGGCATAAGAGTTTCCCTTAAAACTGCTTTTTGCAAATTATTTTGCAAGATTGATAACTGCAAGCACTGCACCTGCGTCGCCCTCAATCGCAACCTTACCCTTTGTGTAAGCCTCAATGGGGTCAAGCTTACCGTCAAGAAGCTTCAAAAGATTTGTGGGGTTAACGGTAACAAGAGCGCTTCTGTCGTGGTAGTCATAAGGCTCAACATTAACCTTGTGATCCTTAACCTCGATATAGAAAATACCGTTTGTATTTTTGCCTTCAAGGTTAATCTGCAAAGCAACAACGCCGTTAATTGCGGAAGCGTCTGCCTCTGCAAATTTTTCTTTTACCTTGTCAACTATCTGTTCGTATGTCATAGCAATCACTCCGTTTTTATTTTTTTATGATTTTATCATAAAGTATTTTTATTTGCAAATCGAAAAGAACTATCAAAAACCGTAAAAAACGGCTCGAAAAGCGGAGTTTTTGGTCATTTTTTACAGAAAATATAATAAAAATATATAAAAAATAACGAAATCGAAAGGCGGTAAATAGTAATTTGTACGAAATTTATTTTTTAGCCTTTTTTGTAATTTTTTAAGTCTAAATCATTGTTTTTATTGGGCTTTTATAGTATAATGTAAACTGTTATTATGTATTACTATGCGTATTGGAGGAGATTTTATGGCATTGGTCAGAAAAGAGGCATATTTTAACTCATCAAACGGCAAAAATAAGATAAGAACACTTATCTGGCAGGACGATGAGCTTACACCTATCGGTATAGTCCAGTTAACTCACGGTATGGGGGAGCATATAGCCCGTTACGATGATTTTGCCCGCTTCCTTGCCTCAAACGGCTTTGTGGTGTGCGGTCACGACCATTTGGGCCACGGCAAGAGTATTGAAAGCCGTGCCGAGCTGGGAACAATGGGCGCAGTTAACGGAGATAAGCGCCTTGTTGACGATATGCACATTCTTACAAAAATAATGAAGAAAAGGCATCCCGAGCTGCCCTATTTTCTTTTCGGCCATTCAATGGGCTCTTTCTGTGCAAGAGTTTATGCGGCGCATTTCGGCGATGAGCTTAACGGACTGATAATTTGCGGAACAGGCAACACACCGTCAATCCTTTCCGTGGCTTCCTCGGGTATAGACAAGCTTGTTGAAAAATACGGCCATATGAAGAAAATCGACGCTATGGGCGATATTATGAATAAAGGATTTTCCATGCTTTCCGATGATAAAGAAAATCCCCTTGCATGGATTTCGGCAAATGCCGATAACAGGCTTCAATATTCCAACGATGACCTTTGCGGATTTACATATACCCTGGGCGGTTACCGTGATATTTACAATCTTATGTGCGAGGCGTGTGACGACAGTTGGCCGTACAGATTGCCCAAGAATTTGCCGATTATGATTATTTCCGGTGCAAAGGACCCTGTGGGTATGAACGGCAAGGGAGTTTTGGCGGTTGCCGATAATCTTGTTAAAGCAGGCTTTGAGCCTACCGTTATTCTTTATCCCGGTATGCGCCATGAAATTCTTAACGAAACCGAAAAGGAAATTGTATATAACGATGTGCTGTCTTTCCTTCATTCGGTTTACACAGCATAAGAAAAATAATAAGGATGTAGCAAATTGACCGATTTTGTCTCAAACGAACAGATAGAAAAACAGTATAAAATTGCCGATGAGGTGTCTGAGCTTTTAGCCTTGCGATACGGTAAAAAGCCCAAAGCCTTTGTGCATACCTACGGCTGTCAGGGCAATGTTGCCGACAGTGAGCGTATCAAGGGTATGCTTAATTTAATGGGCTATGAAATGACCGAAGAAAAGGAAGAAGCCGACTTAATTCTTTATAACACCTGTGCAATCCGTGAGCATGCGGAGGACAGAGTTTTCGGCAATGTGGGAGCTATCAAAAAGCTGAAACAAAAAAATCCCCTTTTGATAATTGCCCTTTGCGGCTGTATGATGCAGCAAGAGCATATCCGTGAAAAGATTTATAACAGTTATCCCTTTGTGGATATAGTTTTCGGAACTCACGGTCACTATATGCTTCCCGAGATTTTTTACGAGTATCTCACAAGGGGAAAGCGTGTTGTCAATACTTTGAATATTGACGGCGAAATATCAGAGGGTATGCCCGCACTGCGTGATAAAACCGCAAAGGCTTGGCTTCCCATTATGTACGGTTGCGATAATTTTTGCAGTTACTGCATTGTGCCCTATGTGCGGGGCAGGGAGCGCAGCCGCCGCTCCGAGGATATTATAGCGGAGGCTCGGCAGATTATTGCCGAGGGCTATAAGGATATAACCCTGCTCGGTCAGAATGTGAATTCTTACGGCAAAGGTCTTGATGAAAATATAAACTTCTCTCAGCTTATACGCCGTATCAATGACCTCCAAGGTGAATTTACACTCCGATTTATGACTTCACACCCAAAGGACTGCACAAAGGAGCTTATTGATACCATTGCAGACTGTGAAAAGGTGTCAAAGCATATTCATCTGCCGTTCCAGTCGGGGAACAACAGAGTTCTGAAAGAAATGAACAGGCGTTATACCCGTGAGCAGTACCTTGACCTTGTAAATTACGCAAAAGAAAAAATCCCCGAATTATCTCTCACAAGCGATGTTATCGTCGGTTTTCCCGGTGAAACATACGAGGAATTTTGCGATACGCTGTCCCTTGTAAAGGAAGTTGGATTTACCTCGCTTTTCACCTTTATTTTTTCAAGCCGAAAGGGCACAAAGGCGGCAGAAATGCCCGACCCCGTGTCACGGGAGGAAAAAAATCGGTGGTTTAAGGAGCTTTGCGATTTGCAGGAGAGTATTGCGGCAAACCATAATGCGCAGATGAAGGGCAAAGTGTTCCGTGTGCTTTGCGAGGGCGAAAGTAAAAATTCACCGGGACTTATGGCAGGCAGAACAGACGGCAATGTGATAATCGAATTTCCCGCCGATAAAAGCCTTACGGGCAAATTCTGTTATGTAAAGGTAACAGAGCCTCTTAATTGGATTGTAAGAGGAGAACTTCAGTAATAATTTTCTTTTATATAAAGGAGTAAAAAAATAATGACTATTGAAAAACTTACAAGAGAGCTTGGAAAAGCCATTCAGCAGGACGAAAGATACCTTGCAATGAGAAAGGCTGTTGAGGCTAACGAGCAGGATACCGAGCTTAACGAGCTTATGAGCAAAATCCAGCTTATTCAGGTTTCTTATCAGCACGAGGCTTCAAAGGAAGAGCCCAACGAAGAGAAAATGAAAGCCTATGATGAGGAATTCAGAGGCGTTTATGCTCAGATTATGCAGAACGAGAATATGCGCAACTATGAAATTGCAAGAAAAGAAATTGACGATATGATGAACTATCTCACCGGTATTCTTGCAATGTGCGTAAACGGCGACGACCCCGACACCTGCGACCCCACAGCACATTCCTGCGGCGGTGATTGCTCAGGCTGCGGCGGCGACTGCGGTCACGAGCATTGATTTTTTAAAGCAAAATTTTACGGGAAGGATACAGTAATATGGCAGAACTTTCACCAATGATGAAGCAATACTTTGAAATAAAAGAAAATTATAAAGATACCATATTGCTGTTCCGTCTCGGCGATTTTTACGAGATGTTCTTTGACGATGCAAAAATTGCGTCAAAGGAGCTGGAGCTTGTGCTCACAGGCAGGGATTGCGGTCAGGAGGAGCGCGCTCCCATGTGCGGCGTTCCCTTTCACAGTGCGGACGGATACATTGCCAAGCTTGTGGCAAAAGGCTATAAGGTGGCAATCTGTGAGCAGATGGAGGATCCTGCAACGGCAAAAGGGATTGTAAAGCGTGATGTTATCCGTGTTATTACCCCCGGAACCGTTATTGAAAGCGCCATGCTTGATGAGTCAAAGAATAATTACCTTGCTTCAATCTGTACTGCCGACAGCAAGGTGGGAATATGCTTTATTGATATTTCAACAGGCGAAGTCAATCTTACGGAATTTGAGGAAAACATTGAGCAAAGGGTAATTAACGAGATGGGCAGGTATTGCCCCTCCGAAATTATCCTTAATAAAGAAACCGTATCCTTTAAGCGGCTCGGTGAGTTTATCTCCAAAAAGCTTGAAGCGTCTGTTGAGCTATTGATCGAGGAGTTTGATTTCGGGAATGCCGAAGCGGCGGTAAAAGAGCATTTCGGCGTGAACGATCTGGCAAAGCTGTCTCTTAATCAGCGGAATAATGCCGTCGGTGCGTTGGGAGCGTCACTTTCGTATCTGCGTTCAACACAGCGCAGAGACCTTGACAATATAAGAGAGATAAATTTCTATACAGATGCAAAATATATGAATCTGGGAATTTCGGCAGTCCGCAACCTTGAACTTCTGGAAACTATGCGTGACCGTGAAAAGAAAGGCTCGCTTCTTTGGGTGCTTGATAAAACAAAAACAGCCATGGGCAAGCGTATGCTTCGTTCCTTTATCGAACGCCCTCTTTATGACTGTGCGGAAATTTCAAAGCGCTTAAACGCCGTGGGTGAGCTTTATACAGATACCGAAATGCGTGAGAGCGAAATGTCTCTTTTGTCGGGCGTTTACGATATGGAGCGCCTTATGACAAGAATTGTCTATAACACAGCAAATGCCAAGGAGCTTTTGTCACTTTATAACACGCTTAAAAATCTTCCCGAGCTAAAATCCAATCTTCAAAACGCTCAATGCGGAATGCTTAAATACATATACGGCGATATTGATACGCTTGACGATGTATGTGCTCTTATTGAATCCTCAATAAAAGAGGATGCGCCTTTTTCCGTGCGTGAGGGCGGAATAATTAAGGACGGCTTTAATAAAGAGCTGGACGAGCTTCGTGATATTGTCAGCGGCGGCAAAAATATTCTTGCCGAGCTTGAAGCAAACGAGCAGGAAAAAACAGGTATTAAAAAACTTCGC
>CAMGDG010000070.1 GCA_946041635.1 uncultured Clostridia bacterium | reverse complement strand
ACTCTTTTGTTTATAAGACAGCAGAATTCATAATTGAATCTGTATGTCGGGTCTGCAACATCCTCAACGGTAATCGTTTCGTCACCGTCTGTTCCCACAAGCGTCACTTCGTCACCGATAAGTGCATCGGGAACTTTGGATATATCAACCATAAACTGATCCATACACACTCTGCCCACAATAGGACAGCGTATACCCTTAATAATAACCTGACCTTTATTTGACAAGTATCGGGGATAACCGTCACCGTAGCCTACGGGCACGGTAGCTATTTTCATATCTTTTTCGGCGATAAAGGTTGAGCCGTAGCTTACGGTAAAGCCCTTGCCCACGTCTTTAATAAAAGCTATGCTGCTTTTAAGTTCCATGGCAGGGTAGAGCGGATAAATCCTATCCATCTCTTCCGAGGGGTAAAGCCCGTAGGTCATAATTCCGCTGCGCACCATTTCGCCCTTGTACTCGCCTCCTAGCTCCATGATGGAGGCACTGTTATACATGTGGCGGACAGGAAGGGGATAGCCCGCATCAATAATTTTTTTGGTAAATTCAAGGAATTTCTTTTTCTGGTTTTGAGCAGAGGTTTTGTCGGCACAGTCGGCGCAGGCAAAATGAGTGAATGCACCGAGAATGTCAAGTCCCTCGTTTTTGAAAACCTGCTTTATGCACTCAAATCCGTCATCGTCGGGCCTGAAGCCTATTCTCCCCATGCCCGTGTCGATTTTTATATATGTTTTGGCTTTTTTGCCCATATTTAATGCTGTTTCGGACAACTCCCGCGCACATTGAACATCAAATATCGTGATTGAAACATCATATTCAACTGCCGTTTGAAAGTTTTCTTTGAAGATTTGACCGAGCACAAGAATAGGGGCGTCAATACCGTTTTTTCGCAGTTCAACAGCCTCACCGATAGTGGCAACTCCGAAAGCCTTTACGCCGATTTCCAAAAGTGCCTTTGACACTTCAACTGCACCGTGACCGTATGCGTCTGCCTTAACAATTCCCATAACTGCAACGCCGTCACCCATGCTGTCAACAATCGGTTTTACATTTTTTTGAATATTATCAAGGTTGATTTTTGCATAAACCCGTTTAGGAAGCATATTGTTTACCCCTTATATTATTTCGCTTAACGGCGCAATTGTTACACCGTTTTCGTTTAACGCTTTGTGTATTTTCTGAACAAACATAAGAGCCTTTTCATTATCACCGTGTACGCATACGGAATGGGGAGTGATTTCTATTTCCTTACCGTTTATGCTTGTAACTTTATGATGAAGCACCATTTTTATAACTCTTTCAATGGCCTCATCCTCATCCTTTATTACGGCACCGGGCTTGCTCCTTGCAACAAGTGAGCCGTCGTCCTCATAAGCACGGTCTGCAAACACCTCACAGGCGAATTTTACATTGTTATCCTGTGCGGCTTGCATTGTCTGACTGCCTGAAAGTCCCATTAAAATAATGTCTTCACTGATGCTTTTTATACCTCTGCATATAGCGCTTGAAAGCTCGTAATCTTTACCGGCCATATTGTAAAGGGCACCGTGAGGTTTAATGTGCTGTAAAGGCAATTTACTTGACAAGCAAAATGCCATCAGTGCGCCTGCCTGATACTGAACATACGCCCTTGCCTCATCGGGAGTTACCGCCATATTACGTCTGCCGAAGCCTAAAAGGTCGGGAAAGCCCGGGTGCGCACCGACGGCAACACCGTTTTCTTTCATAATTTTAACGGTTTTTTCCATTGTAACAGGGTCACCTGCATGGTATCCGCAGGCAATATTGGCGGAGGAAATGAATTTTGCAACCTCGCTGTCAAGTCCTAAATTGTATCTGCCGTAGCTTTCGCCCATGTCGCAGTTCAAGTCAACCTTAATCATACTGTCACCTTAAATCAAAATTTCAAATCAGAGTTTTTAACATCGGTTATGAGCATGTGTCCGGGAGCATGGGTAATGCAGAAATCGGGCTTTGAACTCATCATTACCGACTGTGGCGTTACGCCGCAAGCCCAGAATACGGGAGTTTCACCATCGTTAATTGTAACGGCATCGCCGAAATCGGGCTTGTTAATATCTTTTATGCCGATAAGGGCGGGGTCACCGATATGAACGGGTGTTCCGTGAACTCTTGGCATGGAGGCTGTGATGTTTACCGACTTAACAATTTGGTCGGGGGGCAGGGGACGCATGCTTACAACCATTTTGCCGCTGAACTGCCCCGCAGGCTCACAGTCAATGTTTGTTAAATACATGGGCACATTTCTGCCCTCTTCAATATGGCGGACAGAAACGCCGCAGTCGAGAAGCTCTGCCTCAAAAGAGAATGAACATCCTATTAAAAACGCAACAAGGTCATCACGCCATAAATGCTCAACGCTTGTGTATTCGCCCGTCAGTACGCCGTGCTCATAAACGCGGTATTTGGGAAAATCGTTTGCAATATCGCAGTCCTTTGCAATTTTCTTCAGAAATCTGCTGCCCTCGTCGCTTACCTCAAGAATGGGACAGGGCTTGGGGTTCCTTTGAGCAAAAAGCAGAAAATCGTATGCATATTTCTTCGGCAGTACCGCTAAATTCGCCTGAGCGTAACCGCGGCACATACCTGAGGTCTGATAATCGATTTTGCCCTGTCTTATGAGTTGTCTTACCTCATAGGGACTCATATTTTCGTAATTCATTTGTTAATCCTCCAAAAAAAGAGTACGGTAGTATTTTTCTTTTTTAATATATTCCTTTTGTGCTTCTTTTAAGGTTACGGCGGTGAATTTTACTTTTTCACCCGGCTTTTTTTGTGCAAGTTTCGGAATATCTACTGAAATTACGGTGGCGATTTTTGCATATCCGCCTGTTGTTTGTCGGTCTGCCATCATGATTATGGGCTGACCGTTTGAAGATATCTGAATACTGCCCTGTGCAATGCCGTCCGATATAATGTCGGTGCCGTTGTTTTCGATTTCTGCGCCGTCAAAGCGGTATCCCATACGGTCAGACTTGTCAGACACGGTGTATTCGCATGAAAGAAAGGTATCAATGCCTTTTTGTGTAAAATACTTATCCTGTGGGCCCAAAATCACACGTATTTCATTATTATATTCGGGCTTAGGTAAAACTCTGTCTCTTACGGGCTCCGTAATACCGTGACCGATGGGTATAATATCACCTGTTTTGAGTTTTCTGCCCTCAAAACCGCCGATTTTAATTTTCATATTGGTGGAACGGCTTCCCATAATAACAGGCACATCAAAGCCGCCTTTTACCGCCATATAGCAGCGCATAGAGTCCATTGTCATACCCATTTTCAGAATGTCGCCTCGCTTAACGGAAACAGAATGGTATGAGGGAACACTTAATCCGTTTATTGTGGGTGAAAAATTTCCTCCCGTAAAGGCTATCACAGTATCGCACAAGAACTCGGCACAAATGCCGTTGTATGTCATTTCAATAACCGCTTCACCGTTTATATTGCCCACAAGGTGATTGGCGTCGCGGTATGCGTCACAGTCCATAACTCCCGAAACGGAAAAGCCTGTTGACTGCGCGCCTGTTCTGCCTGCGTCCTGAATTGTGGAGAGCATACCGCCGTTTGTGATTTTAATACTCATCAGCGCTCTCCTTTCACAGTTTTAACGGTATATCTGTTTTCTTCAACTTGCTTTTTTATTTCCGCAAATTCTTCTTCTGTTACAGGCTCAAATCTGATTTTGTCGCCGGCTTTATATAAAATGGGCTCATCTCTGCTTTCGTCATATATTTTAACGGGTGTTGTTCCGATAAGCCGCCAGCCTCCGGGGGAAGCAAGGGGGTAAATTCCCGTTTGCTCTCCGCCTATTCCCACTGCACCTGCGTGAATTTTGGTGCGGGGCGTGTCAAGACGGGGAGTTACTATTCGATCGTCAAGTCCTCCGAGATATGCAAAACCGGGTAAGAATCCAAGCATATATATAAGATAATCTGTTGAAGAATGAATTTTTATTACTTCTTCGGCGGTAAGGTGAGCGTGGGCGGCAACATCGTTCAAATCTTCGCCCCATTCTCCGCCGTAAAGAACAGGAATAATAAAAGTCCTTCCTCCGTCTTGCGAGTTTGTGCCGCTCTTTTTCAAAAGTGACGAAAGTTTTTTAATGAGCCTGTCGCCCTTAATAATACATGGGTCGTAATAGACGGAAAGACTGTTAAAGGTGGGGACAACCTCAACAATGCCCTCAATGCGTTTCTTTTCAAGCACAGAGCAAAATGAGCGTATGCGGTTGTTTGTTTCGCTGTCGATAGTGTCGCCGAATTTAATAATCAGCCCACAGTCGCCGGCAATGAGAAATTCAGTTTTTTCGTTCATATTTTACCGTCATAAAAGCCTAACTCTATTGTTTTTTCAAACCAGGTTTTGCAGGTGGTCTTTAATTTGAGAGGATAAGAAATGCACTCACGCATAAGGTCAACAAGGAGCATATTGAACTTATCCGAAAAACCGTCGATTGCGGGAATGTGCCAACCGTACATATCTACCATACCGTTGCGCACGGCGGTGTCAAGAACCTCTTTTTCAAGAGCGGAATCGTGCATAATATCAAGGTCGCCTTTAAGATATGCCATCATTGCAATCATCGCATAGCAACCCCAGTCCGATACGGTGGCGGTTATGATGTTGTCTGCCGCATTGCGCACGGCAATTCCTCCGCCGCAGCCGCAGTTGCAACGTCCCTTTGCGGCGTAGGGAATGTATTCGTCAAGCTGTGGCAGAATTGCTGCCATACCCATTTCATTACCCAAATCACCTATTGCAATGTTGAGTATGCCCATTTCCTTGATTTTATCAAAGAGTATGTCTGCCTTTGCTTCAAGGTGCGTGGTGTTTTTACCAACTGCATTGTGAAATTCACCCATACGGTTTTCACCGGGGAATTCATTGGCAATAACTGCCGCAGGGCTGCCGTGGGAAAGTATTTCATCAGCTTGTGCTTCTGCCTTCTCCTTGTCTGTTGTAAAGGGGATAACGCCCATTGAAACGGGATGAGAAAGCACGTCGTCAATATTATCGTAAATATGAAGTCCCACAACTCTTGCCATAGCCTTTACTGCCTCAACATTGTCATTTTGACAGATGATTACGGGCTTTGCGTTCATAGCAAGCACAAGTGAACGGCACAAAAGCACGCTGCTGACAATACCGTCCGTTTCCGCACTGCCGTGGTCAAGTAATACGAAGCCTGACATAATATAAACTAAGTCGCCGTCTTTAACGGTGTCTAAAAGCTTTTGGGCAGCGTTAAGGCAAAGGGGTTTGCCTGTGTATTTTCTTGAGGCGTCATAAAGAATTCTGCAAACGCCGTAACCTCGCGGGTCAAGATTCATAAGATTGTCAAGATTATCACCGATATTTAATAAAGTAAGCTCTTCCTGTGTCATATTTATTCTCCTTTGAAACAGCAAAAGGAACAGCCAAAAGTATAAAACCTTTGATTGTTCCTCCTTGAACCTCAAAATCTAAATTGCTCAAATTGCTGTTGCTTTTGCAAGTCTTTCCTGATAAGCGTCCTGTATCTGTTTAAGCAATGCTTCATCTTTGCCGCCGACAGGCTTACCGTCCATCTCATAAACGCCGATACCCAAAGAACCTGAGCTGGAAACTATGATTTCGTCTGCATCAAAAAGTTCCGAGAGGGTATATTCCTTTTCTTCAACCGGTATGCTCAGCTCCTTGCAAATCTCAATAAGATGCTTTCTTGTAATGCCGGGAAGAATAAGGTTTGAAAGAGGTGCAGTAATGAATTTTCCGTCTTTAAGCATTGAAACATTACTGTGTGCACACTCTGTAACGATTTTCTGCTCGCCCCTTACGCGGTAGAAAACCGATTCGTCACAACCTGCCTGTTTTGTAGCCTCTGCGGCAAGTACACTGGGGATAAGATTAAGTGTTTTAACATTGCAATGGAAAAACCGTGTGTCCTCCAAAGTTATGAGACGAAGCTTTTTATATACATTTTTGAATTTGCTGGGTGTAACGGTGACAAGCAAATTGGGCTTTGTTGAGGGGAATGCATGATTTCTCATTCCCGTACCTCTTGTTGCCTGCCAATAAATGAAGGTTTCGCCGTCATCTACCTGATTAACCAAATCTTGCAAGGTCTTTGCAAGTTCCTCACGGGGCATATCAAAGGGAATTTTCAAAAGACGGCAACTGTTGTAAAATCTGTGAAGATGGTCGCTGAGAGCGAAAATCTTATGATTTCTTGAGTATGTAGCATCATAAACGCCGTCACCGAAATATGTAACACGGTCGTTCATGGGAATAGTCATTTCGTCAATAAGACCTGTTTTACCGTTATAATAGCCGATATTTTCCATACCAAAACTCCTCCAAAAATAAAAATCATCACAAAAAGCATTATAACCCTAACAAAATACCGTGTCAATAATTTATGTATATTTTTCCAATTTTTCGTAAAAGAAAAATGCAAAAAA
>CAMGDG010000069.1 GCA_946041635.1 uncultured Clostridia bacterium | reverse complement strand
TCGATTCGTCGAGCTTAGGCATAATTATATTTAAAACATTATAGTCATTGATTATTGAAGCCGCACAACCCATGTGGTCATCGTGAGGGTGAGTTATTATCATGTAATCGATTGTATCAATATTCAAAGTCAGCAATGAGCTTTTAATATCAGTTAATCTGTTTACTGTACCGGCGTCAATCATCATAACCTTATCGTCGCACACAATGATTGAACAGTCGCTCTGCCCTACATCAAGATAATAAACTGCAAAATCCAAATCGTCGCTCGCAGTACCTTCAACTATGCCGAGCTGTGTTTTAAGCTGATTCCATGAATACACATTTGTTTTTTCCAAAATAAACATTACGCATGAAATCAGCAATATGAATACAGCCAAGCAAAAGGCAAAGAACGCTTTTCGGTTACGAATTTTCATACGATAACGGTTTGGGTTACTTTTTCCGCTTTTGTATAGGTTTCGTTCGTTTCTGTACACTTACATTCATCCTCTTAAAGCTTGTATTGTTTTTAGGAGCAATAAGGCACTTAGGCGATGTTCCTATTAAATCGCCCCTGCCCGCTTTTTTTAATGCCTCATAAACCAAATCATAGTTTTTGGGATTGAAATATTGCATAAGAGCCCTTTGCATAGCTTTTTCGTGAGGCGTTTTTGCCACAAAAACAGGCTCTAAGGTGTAAGGGTCCAATTCTGTATAGTACATAGCCGTTGAAATTGTACCGGGAGTAGGATAAAAGTCCTGAACCTGTTCGGGATGAAGCTTTTCGCTTTTTATAAATTCTGCCAATTCAACAGCGTCACGCAAAGTTGCCCCGGGATGTGAGGACATAAGATATGGTACAAGATACTGTTCCTTGCCTATTGATTTGGTATATGTAAAATACTTCTTTGAGAATTCCTTGTACGCCTTTATATGCGGCTTTCCCATTTTATCAAGCACGGCGGCGGAACAATGCTCGGGCGCAACCTTTAATTGACCGCTGACATGATATTTAACAAGTTCCTTGAAAAATTCATCGTTTTTATCACAGAGCAGATAATCGTATCGGATTCCTGAACGGATAAAAACCTTTTTTACTTTCGGTAAGTTTCTGATTTCACGGAGTATGTCAAGATATTCCTCGTGATTTGAAACAAGTGCGGGACAAGGCGTTGGAGCAAGGCATTTTTTGCCCTTACACAATCCTTTTGACTTCTGACCGTTGCAGGACGGTTTCCTGAAATTCGCCGTCGGTCCCCCGACATCGTGAATATATCCTTTAAAGCTGTCAAGTTGAGTAAGGAGCTTTGCTTCGTTTACAATGGACTCTTTGCTTCTTGAAGTAACATATCTTCCCTGATGAAATGCGATTGAGCAGAAATTACAGCCGCCGAAACAGCCACGGTTATGAGTAATGGAAAATTCAACCTCGGCAATCCCCGGTACACCGCCTGCTTTTTCATATGACGGATGATAGGTGCGTGCATACGGTAAGGAATAAACTTTGTCAAGTTCCTCGGTTGTAAGAGGTTCCATAGGCATATTCTGAACAAGCATCATTTTTCCGTGACGCTGTTTAATAACCTTTCCTCTTATGTGGTCCTGTTCATCCTGTTGTATTCGGCAGGATATTGCATACTCTCGCTTGGATTTTAAAACATTTTCATAAGACGGACATTCAACGCCCGAATACGGCGTTTCGGTAACAGGCACAGCATAGCATGTGCCTTTAATATCGTGGATTTCATTTATGCTTTCGCCGCTGTTAAGTCTTTGGGCAATCTGTGCAGTCTGCTTTTCCCCCATACCGAAAGATATTAAATCTGCTTTTGAATCAAATAAAATTGACGGTCTTATCTTGTCGTCCCAATAATCGTAATGGGCAAAACGGCGGAGTGAGGCTTCAAGACCGCCGATAATAATGGGTACATCACCGTATATCTCACGGATTTTATTGCAATACACTATTACTGCACGGTCGGGGCGCAATCCCATTTTGCCGCCCGGCGAATAAGCGTCGGTATTCCTTTTTCTTTTGGCAACTGTATAATGAGCCACCATTGAATCTATATTCCCGGAGGATACAAAAAATCCGAGTTTCGGTTTTCCGAAAACCTTAAAATCAGTATCGCTGTTCCAATCGGGTTGGGATATAAAACCTACTTTAAATCCCTCGGCTTCAAGAACACGGGTAATTATAGACGCACCAAAGCTGGGATGGTCAACATATGCATCTCCCGATACATATACAAAGTCAACTGAATCCCAGCCTCTCGCAATCATATCTTCTTTTGAGATAGGTAAAAACTTGTTGTCAGTTTTGTTCATCTTCATCGTCATAGGGCTTGTCCGCACCGCTGTTTGCAAGTGCATTCATTTCGTACCATTGCTGTTTTGTTATTAAAACTTTACGGGGCTTTGCACCCTCATAAGGACCGATAATTCCTCTTTCTTCAAGCTCGTCAACAATTCTTGCCGCTCTGGCATATCCTAACTTTAATTTGCGTTGGAGCAATGTTGTTGAGGCGGACTGAGCTTCAATAACAGCTTCAATCGCCTTCGGTAACATTTCGTCTGCGGGACCGTCTGCGCCTTCATCTCCGGAGGAAGAAGCGTCCTTTTTCTTTGAACCGTTATTTGCCGCCTGACGCTCGATTTCCTGCATAACTTCATCGTCATATTCGGACTGTTCCTGTTTCTTTATGAAGTTTACAACATTTTCAACCTCTTTATCGGAGAGATAACAGCCCTGAACACGGATAGGCTTGGGTATTCCTACGGGATAATAAAGCATATCACCGTTACCTAAAAGCTTTTCTGCGCCGACGGAGTCAATTATGGTTCTTGAATCCACCTGTGACGAAACCGAAAGAGCAATTCGGCTGGGTATATTTGCCTTGATAATACCTGTAATAACATCAACTGACGGTCTTTGAGTAGCAATTACAAGGTGCATACCTGCGGCACGGGCCATCTGTGCAAGACGGCATATGGAGTCTTCAACCTCATTGGGTGCCGCCATCATAAGGTCGGAAAGCTCGTCAATAAAAATAACGATTTGCGGCATTTTCTTTTTGCCTTCGCTCTCACAGATACTGTTGTACCCCGAAATATCTCTTACGCTGTTTTCTGAGAATGTTTTATATCTTGTAAGCATTTCTGTAACAGCCCAAGCCAATGCTCCCGACGCTTTTCTCGGGTCGGAAACAACGGGGACAAGCAAATGAGGAATGCCGTTATAAACGGTAAATTCAACCTGTTTCGGGTCAATCATTAAAAGCTTTACTTCGTCGGGACTTGCATTATAAAGTATGCTTACAATCATTGAATTAAGGCAAACAGATTTACCGGAGCCTGTTGTACCTGCTATCAGCAAATGGGGCATTTTTACAAGGTCCGAATAAACAAATTCACCTGTAATATCTTTTCCCAATGCAACGGTAAGCTTTGATTTTGCATCACGGTACTGGGGCTGGTCTATAACCTCGCGAAGAGTTACCGACTGACGGCTCTTGTTCGGAACCTCAATTCCCACCGCAGCTTTATTCGGTATGGGCGCTTCAATTCTTACGCCGGAAGCCGCAAGGTTGAGTGCAATATCATCTGAAAGATTTGTAATTTTGCTGATTTTTACACCTGCAGCAGGTTGAATTTCGTACCGTGTAACAGACGGGCCGCGTGCAATGTCCACAATTCTTGTTTCAACGCCGAAACTGTTAAGAGTGTCAATAAGCTTTTGAGCGTTCTGTTTTAGTTCGTTTTCAAAGCCTGCGGAATTGTTATTTTTAGGTAAATTCAGGCAATCAAGCGGCGGTAATACATAAGGCTTTTCTTCCGCATCAGGTTCTTCATCATCAGTTAACTCATCAGCGGGTGCCTCTTTTTCGGCTTTAACAGCCTCTTTATTGCTTGATTTTGTGCTGCGCATAATAATATCGTCAAGGTTAATTACCTTGTCGTCAGAACTATTACTGTTTTCGTCATCCGTTTTTTGTTCTTTAATTTCAGAAAGTGACATTAAATCTTCCGAAGTATCCTCGGTTTCGCCACTTTCTTTGATAGGCTCGGGACCTAAATCTACATCGGGATTGAATTTCTTCTTTTTCAAGGGATTCGGTGTTTCCTCCTCCCCTTTTTCACCGTATTCCGAGATTTTTTCTCCAGTAATTTCGCTTATTTTTTTGACAGGCTTTGCAATGCCCTTAAAAAGGTTAACAAGAGTAAGGCCTGTCGCCACCATTATCAGCACAAAGAGAAGAATAAACTCGATTACGAGTGCGGCAACCTTACTTCCGCCTGTAATCAGCAATACGAGCCCGCCGAATACGGCACCCCAAACTCCGCTACCGAACATACTTCCGTCGATTTTGTACACATCATAAGCATCTTTAACAGCCGCAAAAAAAGTTTTGTCAGGCTCAAAGGTGAAAATATGTACGATACTGCAAATAACGGTTATGATAAGCACCGCTTCAATAAGTTTTATAACATAATTTTTGTCTTTTTTATCAAGCGCAATTAAAACTGAAACTATTAAAAGTAAAAGCGGAAAAATAAAGGCACAAAAGCCGAAAATACCGAAAATAAATGTTCTCAACGCGCCCCAGAGACCTTCTGCGGGAATAACTGCAAGGCAAAAAAGTAAAACAGAGCATGCAAAAGTTATAAGCGCGGCTAATTGGCGGTTGGAGGCTGTTTCTCTTCCCTTTTGCGCAGTTTTTTTGTTTTTGCTTTGATTACTTTTTACACTTTTTTTAGCCATTTAAACATCTCCAAATTAAAGTCCGAAAATACTGCAAGCAATTGTAAAAATTCCTATAATGATGCAGTAAAAACCGAAATACTTCCACATATCTTTTTTCAAAATCCACTGTAACAATTTTATACACGCTACGCCTGTGACAGCGGCAACAACTATTCCGATAATTGTGGGCAGTAATTCCAGCGGCGAGCCTGCCTCGATTGCATCTTTTAACTCAACAACACTTGCAACCATAATTGCAGGGATACCCAATATAAAGGAATACTCGACCATATATTCCTTTGAAACTCCGCAAATCATACCTGTTGAAATGGTAGAGCCTGAACGGGAAATTCCGGGAAAACCTGCGGCGAAAACCTGAGCAACACCGATTGCAAAAGCATCAAGGGTATTGACACTTCTGTTAAGGGGGCGTTTTTTTGCAACATATGTAGAGGCGAGAAGCAAAATTCCCGTAAGCGTAAAGCACACGCCTTCAACCAATATGCTGTCGTCCTCCGAAAGACCTCCGAGCAAATCCATAAGTTTCATATCGTTTCCCACGGGAATCAATAAAAGAAGAAGCGGTATGCAGGAAAATACAAACATTACAAGCATCTTCTTTTTGCCCTTTAATTCCTTGAACTTGAATTTTCCTGTGAAAATATCTTTCAGCAACGAGAAAAACTCAACAACAAGCTCAAAAATAGTTTTATAAAAAACAATAAACACCGCTATCAGCGTGCCAACATGAAGTAAAACCGAAAACATAAGTGAGCCTTCGCCGCTCACACCCATAAAGTGTTGAAACAGCGAAAGGTGGCCGCTGCTTGAAATCGGCAGAAATTCCGTAATACCTTGAACAATTCCTAAAATAATCGCTTTAATAATTGACATAATTTCATCTCCAAATTATTTTTCCATTTCTGAATATAAATAAGACATTGCGTCTTTTAAATTACCTATGCAGTCAATTAAGCCCTCTTTAACGGCGTTTTCACCGTCCAGCACCGTTCCTACATCCATGACAAGCTCCCCTGTTGCAAGTAAAAGCTCACGAAAGCGCTCGGGCTTTATGTTTGAATTTTGCGAAACAAAACTTACTATGCGTTCCTGCATTTTATCAAAATACGACAGTGTTTGCGGCACTCCTAAAACCAAGCCGTTCATCCGTACCGGGTGAATTGTCATAGTTGCAGTAGGAACAATAAAAGAACGGTCGGCGGAAACAGCCAACGGAACTCCTATGGAATGACCTCCGCCTAACACCAAAGACGCTGTGGGCTTTTTCATACCGGAAATAAGCTCTGCAATGGCAAGACCTGCCTCAATATCGCCGCCCACTGTATTTAAAATTATAAGCAGACCGTCAATCTGTTCGCTTTCTTCTACCGCCACAAGCTGTGGAATAACATGCTCATATTTTGTAGTCTTATTTGACGGCGGAAGAAGATAGTGCCCCTCCACCTGCCCTATAATTGTAAGACAATGCACATACTTACCGTTTCGTCCTACCGAAAACGCACCGTTATCACGAATTTCGCACGGAACATTCGAATTATCCGAAATATCTGCTTCTTCGGATTGTTCGGGTGTTGTGGGATTCATAGGTGCAGTAAAATCGTTCAAATAAACACACATAAAATTTACCTCCGCAGAAAAATACAAATATATTTTTCCAAACCGAAAGATAAATATTACCCGTATTTTCAAAATATTGTACCATATTTGCTTTTCAATATCAATAT
>CAMGDG010000068.1 GCA_946041635.1 uncultured Clostridia bacterium | reverse complement strand
TTTAACACCATAGGGGGTGTTTTTTGTGCTGTCCGTACAATTTGGGGCAGTTCATTTCAAGTGGGGGGAGTTTTATTCTGTTAAATAAAATGAATTTTACGCTCTTTCATTTGTTACAATATGTTGTATTTCGGAGTGTTCTTTGCTGAGATAATCCTTCAAAAAAGTAGGGAAAGCTTTATGTTTATCCAAATCTTTGATAGGTATCCATCGCATTTCTTCTCTTACTCCTTGAGTTATACTGTTACTGTGGAGCTCTTGTGTTCCTCTTGACTTCATTAAAAAATAAAAACTAATTTCGTGGCAATTCAACCCTTTTAATGTGCCACCATTCTCGTAAAAAAAGTTTTCGTGAATTACTGCCAAATGGTCTATTTCATAGTGGACGCCAGTTTCTTCAAAAACTTCACGAAGCACGGCCTCTTCTGCTGTTTCACCAAGATGTACCCCGCCACCAATAGAATATAAATAGTTGTCAGTTTCATTGCAAGCAAACAGCACACAATTATTTTCAACTATAATTGCTGCTGCACGATATCTAAACCAGTTTTTCTCTTTTGTAAATCCGCAATCGTACATGGTTTCCACCTCGCCGAATATTAATTATCATTTAAGTATTTCTGCTGGATTATAGCAAAGATAAAGCGGAGATGATAGTCAACTCCGCCTTGAACTTGTGTACACAAAAAAACTAGGGAAACGTCAATGACGCTCCCCACACAAAAACATAGTGTTTTTTGATTTCGTTAATATTATATGCATTTTATGCTAAAAAGTCAACAACTTTTTTAATAAAATCGTATGAAGATTTTAACAACTGTTGATTTTCATAATATTCCGCATGCTTTGTAAGACGTTCATCAACTAGTTTTTTTAATTCGTCATATCGATATGCTTTTATAGTTGAGGATACAACTTTATCATATACCATTAAAAGGGTAACAAATTCAAAAATTGGTCGTACACTTAAATACTTCTTTCTTACATCTCTACTAATCCCAGGAATTTTGGAAACAAAATTGTTAATAACATAACCGGGTTTTGTTTGGCCACTTCTTAAATTATTAATTAAACAGTTATTATGTGCACAAGCATTTCGTAAACTTTTGACAGGATTTAGTGAGATTTTAATAGGCGATTTAGTATCGTAATAAAAATCAAACAAATTCACAAGTTGGCCAAAACTAATTATTTCTACAAAAGCCCAAATGGGACAACGAACTTCCATAGAGTCAATCGACATTTTCCCCTTGGCATTTAGGTGCGTTTCAAAAACAAAAAACTTTTTTATCAAATCACCTACGTATGTAGAGTATTGCTTTTTGTATATTTCTTCTTTTATATCATATCGTTTTAAAAATTCCTTAACTATTTTGTATCCATCTTCATCTGTATCAAGCGTTATATCATTTAAGAGAATTCTCTTTAAATCGTGTTCAATATCTAAACACATCTTGATTATCATAAAACGAATATGCATATCTATAGTAGATAAATCAATCAAATATGCAAAGTCAAGATTTATGTATTTCCCCTCATTAGGACCTAGTATTTTTTTATCATAATTTTTTCGATATGAAGCCAGTCTATAATAGTTGTTCTTATCTCTCAAAAATTCTTCGGCTTCAGTTTCGCTGATATAATTGAATGTTATACCCTTTTCTTCTTTTATTTTATGTATGATTTGACTAGGTAATAGTTTTGGTTTATCCATAATACACCATCCGTTAAAAGTGTTTTATGTATTATAACATCTTATTTCTTGAATTACAAGTTATACCACTTGATAAAACAAAATACAAGATAAAGAAAAACATCCTTGTAGCATGTGCGATTACTACAAGGGTGTTTTTGTTGGATTATGTATCTCGTTTTTTGTTGGTTCTCTGATTTTAGTGTTAAGCGTTTAGCCAACTCGTTATACGTATATGCCGTTCTTTTTGCTCTCTAAATTTCGCTTCTTGTTCAATTTTTCGTTTGCAAATGCTTGTTAATATAAGTCGAAGTAAGTCAATTTGTGTCAATGTTGTCAGTGAGAGGTCTCCCTCACGAATACGCATTGTGCGGCGGATTCCTTTGGGAATTACATTTCTTCCCAAATCGTCAATTCTTCTGACTATTCCTGTCGCTTTCATAGTATATAAATCTCTCCTTATTCACATTTGTAGGGGCGATTCACGAATCGCCCGTTGGGGTTTCGTGTAATCTTATTGCGGGTCATTCGTGAATGACCCCTACACAATTTTTCAAATCGTGTTGTTATTATCTGTTAAAAGCATATTTTTATACAGTCTTTAGTAATAAAATTCAAATATATTTGACACTCACAAGATGTCATATTTCACGGTGCACCGGGTCGCCGCACCCTACGAAAAACTTACGGCAATGCGTAATTGCTCCCTCGTCAGAGGGGGCTTTTTTCATAATGACTTTTCATTATGTGAAACCCTTTCCGAAATTGTTAAAATAAGTTACAAATTATCTCACTTTTTTAATAATTATTGAAACACTTTTGCGTTTTTGGTACTCTTATATTATGAAAGGGATTTCAGACGACTTTCATCTGAATGAGGTATGAAAATGAAAACAGATTTGAGAAATTTTGTTATATCCGCAATAAACGGTGACAAAGACGCATACGGTGCTCTGTATGAGGCGTATGCGACGGATATGTACCGCTTTGCATTAAGTATTTGTAAAAATTCATACGATGCGCAGGATGCCGTCCAAGAAACGGCTCTGTCTGTTTACAAAAGCATTGCCTCAATTAAAAATCCCGAAAAATTCAAATCATATCTCTTTTTGTCTCTTTCAAACACTTGTAAAAAGCACCTTTCACAAAGAAACGATTATTCGGAATTTGAGGATACCGGCTATACCGACAGCGAAATTGAATTTTCCCTGCCCGTGCGTGAAGCGCTGGATAAACTTGATATAACTTCAAGAGAAATACTGATGCTTTCGGTTGCAGGCGGATTTAAGTCACGGGAAATCGGCAAAATGCTGAAAATTCCTGCCGCAACGGTGCGAACAAAGCAAAAACGGGCTTTGGAAAAAATGAGAGAGGAGCTGGAATTATGAAAAAAGAAATAAAAAAATCTCTTGACGAAAAAATGCAGGTGAAACTGCCTGAAAGTCTTGAAAGGGAAGCAATAGTTGAGCAGTTGGATTCAACCGTACAGGCGGTCACTCCCAAAAAAGGAAAGCGTTCATATGCCAAAATAATTGTACCCCTTGCCGCATCTCTTGCCCTTGTGGTGGGCATTGCGGGAATGTTCCCCGGAATGAGGGCAAAGCTTAATAATACCGCCGAGAAGTCCGATAATACGACAACATTTCAAAATCAGGTTGTAGGCTTTTCCGATTATGAGGAAATATACAAGAAATTCAACACAATGAAAAAAAGTATGTATGTTGACGAAACTATGGAGGGCGTAAAGCTTTTCGGAAACGCCGAAACCGCAGAAGATATATTGGACGGAGGCGCTGATACCGAGACTTCCGCCGGGACAAACGGATCGGCAACAGGCACGGGAATCGACGACACAGCCGATACATTAAAGGAATACGGCACAACAAATACTCAGGAAAACGGCGTTGACGAGGGCGATGTAATTAAAACCGACGGCAGATACCTTTATGCGATTGGCAAAAACGATGCAAAGGATAACAGCCTTTCTATCGTTGATACCGCTGACGGTAAAATGACAAAAACAGCCTCTGTCAGCATTAAAGACGGCGTATCGCTGTCGGAACTTTATGTCTACGGCAACTATGCGGTTGTTTTGGGTATGGAGTATAACGACAATTACGGACAAGGTGCGGCTGAAAGCGAAGAAATATTTGCGGTTTACGACTGCGTAGCAATTAGCGGCGATACCTTTGTGGGCGTTTATGATATAAGCGATAAAGCATCGCCGAAAACGGTAAAAGAGTTTACACAGCAGGGTATATATAATTCTTCAAGAATGATTGGCTCGAAGCTTTACTGCGTAAGCACCTACGATGTTAATTTGTATGCGGAGGATATAAAAGACGCATGTATCCCGGAGGTTACGGTTGACGGAGCAAACAAAAAGCTTCCCGCAGACTGTATCTCAATGATAAGCGAAACAAATTCACCCTCTTATGCAATTATTTCCTCACTTGATGTCGCTTCGGGCGCAGAACCGCAGACAAATGCGGTGCTCGGCAGGGTGAACGAACTTTATGTAACGGCCGACAACTTCTTTTTAAGCGAGATTACCTATGAAAATTCAGCGGAAATCACGAAAATATATAAGTTCGGTTATACCGACAACGGAGTAGAATTTGAAGCATGCGGTCAGGTGCCGGGATACTTGAATAATCAGTTCTCTTTAAGTTATGACGGCACATATTTGCGTGCTGCAACCACAAAAACCGTTGTTGAAGAAAGTAGGGACGGCGATACGGTATCGGCGAGCATCGGCAATACAATAAACGCCTTGTATGTGCTTGACAACAACTTGAATCAGTTGAGTAAAGTCGAAAATCTTGCTCCGGGTGAGAGAATAAAATCCGCAAGATTTATGGGAAATATGGCGTACATCGTCACATTCCGACAGACAGACCCCTTGTTTGCCGTGGATTTGAGCGACCCTGCCAATCCCAAAGTTATGGGACAGCTTAAAATAACGGGATTTTCAGAGTATCTTCATCCCTTTGCGGATAATTTGCTCATAGGCGTCGGTCGAGACGGTACGGAAAGCGGAACTAACGGCGACTGCAAGGTGTCTCTTTTTGATGTGAGCGATCCTGCCAATCCAACGGAAATATCAAAACTTACCGTTATGAACGGCAAAGGTTATTGCTGGACAGAAATGGGATACAATCACAAGGTTTATATTAAAATTTCCGATACTGATTTTGCGGTGCCCTTCGGTACGGATAATTATATTAATAGCGGTGAAGACAGCGATTGTGTATATATCCGTTACAGGGTGGAAAACAATCTTTTAACGGAAGTTGCCCGTTATTCAATGGGCAGATATTTTACCGCATTGGGCGGAACATTTATTGAAGATACATTCTATGCCGTTGCGTTCTCACCCGAAGGCAAAATGCAAATTATTTCCTTTAACCTTGATACAAACAGCGAAACAGGCAGAATTTCAATTTAATTGCAGGAGGATACGAATATGGCAGATAAATTTGTTAAAACTGTATTAGCGGCTGTGTCTGCAATAATTTGCTGGCTGCTTTTAAGTTATTTATTCTTTCCGATAAAGCTTTCTGCACCGCCCCAAGTGTACTTTGCAGAAACTGTAACTCATATGATTCCCCTTAAAGCTGTTATTACTTCTGTTTTTGTTCTTCTTGCCGTATTCATTTATGAGCAAAGGGCAAAAAGAAAGAGAAAGAAAAAAATCGACACCGTGTTAAAAAACAGTTGACAAATAGCCCGTAAAGTGGTAAAATGTTCAAAACGACCTTAGGGGAGTAGCTAAGTTTCGGTAATCAACAAATTCACGCCTTAAAAGGGCTGGTTACCGTTCCTGTTTTTCGCGGGCAGCAAGACCTTCGGCAGTAATCCGCTGCCAAGGTCTTTTTTGTTAATATATAAGGCTTACGCCATATAAAATAAAGAGGTGTCTTTTATGAAACATTATCTTCAAACGGTTGAGGAGGTTTTCAGCGAGGTTAACAGCACTGAAAACGGACTGTCAGCCGCCGAGGCTGAAAAAAGACTTGAAGCCAACGGCAAAAACAAGCTGGCAGAGGGTAAAAAGGTTTCAACACTGGCGAGGTTTTTCGACCAGATGAAGGATCCTATGATAATTATTCTGCTCGTTGCGGCGGTTATTTCAGCCGTAACCGAGGTGATTGAGGCAGGGCATTTTGTTGCTCCTACCGATTCAATAATTATTCTGGTGGTTGTTCTTATCAATGCGGTGCTGGGCGTAATTCAGGAGAGCAAAGCGGAAAAAGCGGTAGAGGCGCTCCAAAAAATGTCTGCGGCTACAACAAAAACTCTGCGTGACGGCAAGGTGGAAACCGTCAAGAGCGAGGACCTTGTTGTAGGCGATGTGATTTTGCTTGACGCAGGCGACGCAATTCCCGCAGACTGCCGTATTTTTGAGTGCGCAAGCATGAAAATCGAGGAGGCGGCGCTGACAGGCGAGTCAGTCCCCGTAACGAAGCTTGTAAATGCGCTTATGGGCACAAAGGACGGCGACGATATTCCTTTGGGCGACCGTAAAAATATGGCTTATATGGGTTCAACTCTTGTTTACGGCAGAGGTAAGGCTGTTGTTACGGCAACGGGTATGGATACGGAAATGGGTAAAATCGCCAACGCCATCACCCTCGCCGAGGACGGTAAAACTCCTCTTGAAATCAAGCTTGAACAGCTTTCAAAGGTGCTCACAAAGCTCGTTTTGGGCGTGTGCGTATTCATTTTCGCATTTGATATTTTAACAAAAGTAGTATTGGGCGACAGCGCTTTCTTCGATATTGCTCTTGATTCATTTATAACCGCTAT
>CAMGDG010000067.1 GCA_946041635.1 uncultured Clostridia bacterium | reverse complement strand
AAAAAAGATTATTTGGCAAAAGGGTGTTTTAACACCCTTTTGTGCTATTCAGGTGTTATGAAAAGATTATCTTTAATTTTATGCGCGGCAATTATTTTGTGTTTCCTTGCAGGCTGTAAAAAAGACAATGCACAAAATCCGGAGGAGTCATCGGTCCCTTCATCAACTTCTGAAATATCAAGTGTTCAGTCTCTGCCGCAGGAAAGCAGTACAAGCAGTACTTCTACGGCTGATAATAATAATACAACCGTCAGTACAACGAAGGCAGTTCAGCAAACACAACCAACTACAACGCTTTCCGCGCTTGAAAATATTGAAAACAGCGAAGTGGTTACATATTATTCGGAAAACCCTGACAATAAATATATATGTGCCGTGGCTGATAAATACGGTGTTGATAAATCCCGTTTGATTGCGTTGATACGCACAAATGCTCAAAACCCCGGGGCAACCGTGCTGGAATTTTCGGGAAAAACCGATTCCGACGGTCAGCTTGTAAAGGACGGAAATGAATTAAAAGCCGTTTATGAGGTGACCGACAGTGACGGCACCATAAGAAAAGCGACGGGAAAAATGTCAGGTAACGATGGGTATAATTTTGCGCAGAGTTTGGCAACATTCCAACTTACAAAAGAGTTTATCATCCCTCAGCTTGATCAGATGAAAGAGGAACGCACATATCCCGAATAAATAATTGCAGGTTACAGTCAAATTTTGATTGTAACCTGTTTTTATATATTCGCAAAGCTATTGAAAGTGTAATTTATTTATGTTAGAATTATCACAAGTATAATTGATTGGGGAGATTATTTTGTCAAAGTATTCAGAAAGAGCGGTACAGCTTTTTCAAGAGGGAAAGAACTGTTCGCAGGCGGTTTTTGCGGCATTTGCACCGGATTTCGGATTGAGTGAGGAAACAGCTTTGCAGGTATCGGCAGGCTTGGGCGGCGGAGTAGGCAGAATGAGAGAGGTTTGCGGAGCCGTCAGCGGAAGTGCAATGCTTGTGGGGCTCAAATACCCCGAACTTGATAAAGCGGGCGTTTACGCAAAGGTTCAGGAAATTGCAGAGGAATTCAAAAAGACAAATCCGTCAATCGTTTGTAAAGAATTGCTCGGGCTTTCAAAACCCGAACACAGCAGTACACCGGAGCAGAGAACGGCGGAGTATTATAAAAAAAGACCGTGTGTAAAAATAGTTGAGGATGCGGCGTTGGCGGTCGAAAAGGTATTGTTTGAAGGGGAGATATAAATATGGCAGGGGCATATGCATATTTTGAAAATACAACGGCAACAATCGGTAACGATTATATTGAAAGGCAGTTTTCAACGGAAAATCATAAGCTTGTAACAACAAAAATTGTAAATAAAAGAATTGAGGGCGGAAAAACATTAGCTTTTAAGTCTTTTTCGGCGGAATTTTTCGTAGGATTTAAAAGAAAAAAACTTTTCGGATACGATACTGATTTTGTATCGTCAAACGACCTTATCCTTGATAAGGTTAATGTGTTTAAGCGCAGAGTTGAGTTCGTTTTTGAGCCTTATTCATATAACGGGGCAAAAATAACCTTTATTATGAATGTGGAAATTGAGGATAACTGTCATTATATGCGCAAAAACATTGAAATGATGGTTCCTCCCGAGCAACAGCACCTGATTACGCTGGATTATATCGACTGTGAGCATATTTGCTTTGAAAATCCCGAACAGCAATGGACAATAGGCAATATTGACAAAGCGTATTTAAGCAAATACCACAGTGCTCTCGGTCAGCCCTTTTATATTAACGGTATGTTTTTCGGCTCTGAATTTCCCCTTGCCGAAAACAAAATAAAAGACAGTACAGCGTATATCCGATATTTCAGCGGCAAACGCTTTGATATGCTCAATTTAAACTGCGGCCATACCTTTAAAACATGGAATACCGTTGCAGGTGCGGCAAGAGATTTGGAGCAGGAGGTAGTCCGTGAGGATTTCTTAACATATATCCGTGATATTGCAAGAGATGTCAAGCCCCGTTTCCAGTACAATTCCTGGTATGACCATATGCTCGACATAACCGATGAAAATATTTCAAAGTCCTTTATGGAAATTGAAAAGAACCTTGATAAAACCCTTGTACCGCCCCTTGACTCTTATGTTGTGGACGACGGTTTTGTAGATTACCACAACACTTTTTGGAGCTTTAACGAAAAATTCCCCAACGAGCTTTATCCTGCGTCTTCACTTGCAAAGAAGTTTTCATCAAACTTCGGCTTGTGGCTGGGACCCAGAGGCGGATACAATAATGATACGGCGGGATTTGCCAAGAGAATGGAGAAGGCGGGTACCGGCGGCTTTAACCGTGCTGCGCTCGATGTTTGTGTTTCATCAACCGCATATATTAAAAATGTTACCGACTATTTCATAGACAGTATGGATAAGTTTGATATAAATTATTGGAAGCTGGACGGTTTCCTTCTCAAAGCATGTCCCTCGAAAAAACACGGCCATATGACCGGCGGCTTTAACGATATGTATCAATACACGGAAATGTGGGAGAATTGGATTGATGTATTCCGCAAGATAAGATTGCACCGTGAAAGCGCAGGCAAGGATTTGTGGATAAATCAGACAAGCTATTGCAACGCAAGTCCGTGGTTTTTACAGTGGGCGGATAGTTTCTGGATTCAGAACAGTAACGATATAGGCTTTCTTGAAAAGGGTAAAGGCGGCGAGAAATTAAGCTCCCGAGATTTTGATAAGGTTCTTTCTTACCGTGACGACCGTTATTACGATTTCAGCGTAAGGCGTGATTATCAGTTCCCCCATGAGTTTATATATAACCATGACCCGATTTACGGCAATACCGCAAAAATATCTTTAACAGATGAAGATTACCGTACATATATGCTGATGATGGCAACAAGAGGCACGGCATTCTGGGAGCTTTATTATTCCTATAATCTTTTCAACGATGCCAAATGGCGTATAAATGCGGACGCTCTCCGTTTTATCCGCAATGAGTATCATATTCTCAAAACCTCACGGTATATAGGCGGAACTCCTGCCGAAAGTCAGGTTTACGGATATTCCTCGTGGACGCAAAAAGCGGGAATTGTTTCCTTGCGCAATCCCGCAAATTATGAACAGGAATATGTGTTAACTCTCGATAAAGCTCTCGGTACCTTTGAGGGTATGAATAATATGCGTCGTGCGTTTATTTATCCGTATTCCGGAGAAGTTGAAAGCACGCTTTATTCATACGGTGACAGTATAACCGTTAAACTTCCTCCTCTCGGTGCGGTTATTATGAAATTCTCATCAGAAGAGGAAAAACTTCCCTCGCTTATATACGGAAGATTTGACTCCGCAAACGAGCTTTTGCTGTTCTTTGACGACAGAATATATTTAGAGGAAAAAGCAGTTTCCTCCCATGCCGAAATAGCAAAAACAGAGCTTTTGGAGGATTACAGTACACTTAAAATCACCTTTGGCAGTGATGTTGATACCGTTAATGTCCGTTTAACCGTCAAAAACGCTTTCGGTGACAGCACAACAGTTAATTTCAGCGGAAAAAACTATCCCGATTTTGTTTGTGCAGACGGCAAAATTCCCTGCGGCAGAGATTTTACGGTTGACTGTACCGTGGATAACGCTATGGACGGCAATGTGCTGAATATGGGCGAAATTATCAATATTAGTATAAGCGAGAGCGTGGGTACAATCCGCTTCGGAGAAAAGGTGAGCAGGGGAGAAGCCGAAATCAAAAACGGCGACCGCATCACCGCGGTCTGTGAGCCAAACGGCTTAATGAAGCTTTATGTAAACGGAAAACTCGAATGTTCCGCATATAATTCCCAATACTGTGCAGAATTGGAAAACTGCGATGTTACACTTTCCGAGAATGTATCGGGGCTTCGTGTGATGTCAAAGGCTCTTTCATATGATGAAATTTAAGGGTGATTGCAATGACAGAATTAAACAAACAGTTGCTTGCCGCAACAGAGGGCGTTGCGTTTGAAGAAAACATTATTACCGCAGGTAATGTGCGTGTATCCGTGCTTACCGAGCGTATGATACGCGTTGAGTTTTCCACCAACGGTAAATTTACGGATTTGCCCTCCCAGACCGTGTGGTACCGAAATTTCGGCAAGGTGGATTTTTCATCGGCAGAAAATGCCGATGTTTTGACCGTCCGTACTGCTTCTGCGGAATTTGTGATAAATTGCCACACAGGTAATTTCAAGTATGCGGTTATCGACGGTAAAAGCGTGGAATACAACCCCTCAAACAACCTTAAAGGAACAACCAGAACTCTTGACCAGACATTTGGTCCCAAGGAGTTGGATGACGGAATAATAAGCCTTGACGGAGTAAGCGTTTATGACGACAGCAAAACCTTGCTTTTAAAGGAAGACGGTATGCTTTGCCCAAGGGAAAAGGGGACAAAGGATATTTATGTCTTTGCTTTCGGAAAGGATTATAGGGGCTGGATAAACGATTTTTATAAAATCACAGGCAAACCGCCCCTTATTCCCCGTTATGTTCTCGGCAACTGGTGGAGCCGTTACAGAGCATACACTCAAAAGGAATATGAGGATTTGATGGAGGAGTTTTTCCGCCGTGATATTCCTCTTACAATAGCCACCGTTGATATGGATTGGCATTGGGTGGATATAAAGGGAAAGTTCGGAAAATCGTATAAAAAAGGTCCTATATGGGGAAGCGGCTGGACAGGATACAGCTGGAATACCGATTTGTTCCCCGACTATAAGGGATTTTTAAAGAAGCTTCACGATATGGGGCTTAAAGTCACTCTTAATCTTCACCCTGCCGACGGTGTCCGCAGTTTTGAGGATATGTACGGCGATATGGCAGAGGCCATGGGCATTGACGAAAAAACGGAGCAAACGGTGGAGTTTGACCTGACCGATAAGGATTTTATCAATGCGTATTTCGATATTCTGCACCATCCTTATGAAAATCAGGGCGTTGATTTTTGGTGGATTGACTGGCAGCAGGGCACAAAAAGCAAAAAAGCAGGTCTTGACCCCCTGTGGCTTTTAAACCATTATCATTATCTTGATACGGACAGAGAAAAGCGCCGACCCATGATTCTCTCCCGTTATGCAGGTATAGGTTCTCACCGTTATCCTCTCGGTTTTTCAGGCGATACGGCAATAAATTGGAGCGTTTTAAATTTCCAACCCTATTTTACCGCCAATGCGGCAAACTGCGGTTATACATGGTGGAGTCACGATATCGGCGGACATCACATGGGCGACCACGACGATGAACTTTATATCCGCTGGCTTCAATTTGGCGTATTCTCTCCCATCATGCGGCTTCACTCAACGAATTGGGATTTCTTGGGCAAAGAGCCTTGGAATTTCAGCTGGGAAGCGGAAACCCTTTCAACGCAGTTTTTGCGCCTGCGTCATAAGCTTATTCCGTATATTTATTCAATGAATTACCGTTCATATAACGATGGCAGAGCACTTTGCGAGCCGATGTATTATACATATCCTGGGGCTGAGGAAGCCTTCGAATACAAAAATGAGTATATGTTCGGCTCTGAACTTCTCGTCTGTCCCGTAACAACAAAGCTGGACGAAAAAACTAAAACCGCCGCAACAAAAATGTGGCTTCCCGAGGGCAGATGGACAAATATTTTTGACGGCAAGATATACAAGGGCGGTCAAAAAGTAATAATAAACAGCCCTATTAACACAATTCCCGTCCTTGCCCGTGAGGGGGCAATAATTCCCATGTCGGAAGACAGCGGCAACTCATGGAAGTGCCCCGAGCACCTTAAAATCCTCGTTTACAGAGGCAATAATACCTTTGATTTCTATGAGGACGACGGTGAAAGCGGAAATTATAAAAACGGCGAGTATTCAATTTCAAAAATGACCGTGTCCGAAAAAGAGGATACCCTAACCTTTACCGTAAAGGGAGGAAAGGCGCTTGCCTGTATCCCGAAAAGCCGTGAATATACCGTGGAGTTTAAGGATATTGAGGATTTTGAAACGGCAACCGTAAAGGTAAACGGCGTTGACATTTCCGCTACGGCAGGCAAAAGCTTTGTAACGGTACATAATGTAAAAGTTGATGATGAGATAGAGATAACTTTAAACGGTATATCTGTCCGTAAAAACAAACCCGTAGATGAGCGTGTGCTGGATTGCATAATTCACTTAAACGGCTCAAATATCAAGAAAAAAATGATACAATCAAAGGCGGCAGATTGCAAAACAGATAAAGATTATGCGTCTCTTCTCCGCAAGACCCGCGCAAAATCTTTCAGAATGTGCCTTGATGAAGCCGTAAACGCTATGGAATAAATTGTATTAAGGGCGATATTATACAGCATTGCAATAAAACCGTTGCCGTTACCCTAAGAAAACAATGTATTTCGGTTGTCATTCACAACTATAAAAAAGCACTCTAACGGAGTTTTCCGTTTAGAGTGCTTTTTTCAATAAGTTGAGATTCCCCGAATGTAATGCACTTGTATGGGACGATGCCCTCATCGTCCCGTTAAATTGCGGAAAAAACTTAGTAGGGCGGGGGCTTGCTCCCGCCGTCAATTCACTGGTAACCATGCGGCGGGGGCAAGCCCCCGCCCTACCTCAACTAAAATGAATAAAAGCCAACATCAAAAGATGTATGGCTTTTATTGGCGCAGAAGGAGAGACTCGAAAAAGGCTGCGCCTTTTTCATTTGCTCCGCAA
>CAMGDG010000066.1 GCA_946041635.1 uncultured Clostridia bacterium | reverse complement strand
CTCGATGTTATAAATGAAAAAATCGGCGAGGCGGCTTTAAAATCAGGCAGAACACACAGTGATGTAAGGCTTATGGCTGTTACAAAAACCGTTGACCCCATATTTATAAACTACGCTCTTGATTACGGTGTCGACCTCATCGGCGAAAACCGTGTTCAGGAAATGCTCCGCAAAAAGCCCGAGCTTCACCTTGAAGGCGTTGATAAGCACCTAATCGGTCATCTGCAAACCAACAAAGCGGGGCAGATTGTGGGCGAGGTGGATATGATTCAGTCTGTGGATTCCGTAAAAATTGCCAAGGAAATTGCAAAGCAATCAATAAAAAAGGGCATTGTTACCGATGTTTTGCTTGAAATCAATGTGGGCGAGGAAGAAAGCAAAACAGGTTTTTCAACAGCGGAATTTTACGAAAATCTGTATGAAATTGCAGAAATCGGCGGAATTCGCGTTAAAGGACTTATGACAATACCTCCGATTTGCGAAAATAATACTATACTTTGTAAATTTTTTGAAAATATCTACAATATCTATGTTGACATAAAGGGAAAAAAGATAGATAATATAGATATGAGTATTCTGTCAATGGGTATGTCCGGCGACTATGAACAAGCAATACTTTGCGGGTCAAATCTTGTAAGAATAGGCTCTTCGATTTTCGGCCCGAGAATATACTAAAAATCAGGAGGACAGGCAAAATGAGTTTTTTGGACAAAATCAAGAACATCGTAAATGTTGATGAGGACGGTTATTATCCCGATGATGATGTGGATACCGGTTCTTTTGTGGGGGCGGACCGTTTTGACGAGCCGGAGGAAAGAGCACCGAGAGCTTCCCACAGAAGCGTTCGTTCGTCCGACCAGGATAAGGTTGTAAACATTCATACCACAGCCCAGCTTCAGGTTGTCCTTTCAAAGCCTGAAAAATTTGACGAGGCATTGGGCATCGCAGATAATCTTAATGAAAAAAGAACGGTTGTTTTGAACCTTGAATCAGTAAGCAAGGATGTTGCAAGGCGTCTTATCGACTTTTTAACCGGCGTTGCATACGCAAACAACGGTCAGATTAAGCGTGTTGCAAACAGCACATTTATTATAACTCCCTATAATGTTGATGTTATGGGCGATTTGCTTGATGAGCTTGAAAATAACGGAATGTTTTTCTGATAGCGGTCATAGTTATTAAAAACGGGGGACAAACCGTTAATTTGAAAGAATGGGAAGGAAATTTTAATGCTTACACCTGATAAAATAAAAGAGAAAACCTTTCAAACCACAGGCAGAGGTTCTTACCGTGCCGATGATGTGGACAGCTTTTTAAACGAGGTTTCCGCTTCATATGAGCAGATGTTCAGAGAAAACGGCGACCTTATAAAGAAAATCAGCATACTCGCCAAAAAGGTGGAGGAGTACAGAGCAGACGAGGAAAGCCTTAAACTCGCTCTCCTCAACGCTCAGAAGCTTGCCGATAAAATCGTAGCCGAGGCAAAGGAAACTGCCGAAAAGGAAAATGCCGATGTAACTGCTCAAACAGAAAAACTCCGTGCCGATGCCGCCGCAGAGGCAGAAGAATTGAGTGCAAAGGCAAAAAGAGAAGCCGATGCAATTATCGAAAGCGCAAAGGCGGAGGCTGAAAAAATCGTTGCCGAGGCAAACCGTCAGTCAAACGAAATACTCGGTAATATTAACCGCAAGGTAACTCACGAAAGCCTTGTTTATGAGATGATTCAAAAGGAAGCGTCGGAGTTTAAGGGCAGACTTGTTTCAATGTATAAAGAGCATATCAACCTTATCAATAAACTCCCCGAAATTGTTGACGAACAGCTTGATAACGGCGAAACGGAGCCGACCGAGGCGGTTGAGGAAACTCCCGAAGCAGCTGAGGAGACAGCTCCCGTTGAGGAGGTTGCCGCCGAGCCTGTTGTTGAAGAAATCACCGTTGAGGAGCCGGAGGAAGCTGTTGAAGAATCAGCCTCTCCTGTTTATGATGAAACAGAGGATTCCCAAGCAGAGGAAGAAGTTGAAGAGGAATTTGAGGTTGAAGCGGTGGTTGAAGAAGAGCCTGAAACCGAGCCGCAGGACGCAGAGCCGGTCGTTAAAAAGCCGTTTAAGCTTGATTTGAGCAAAATTGATTTCGCCGATGATGACGCTGATGATGTTTCAGCTTCCGAAGAATCTGCGTATACTCCCATCGAGGATGAAGAACCCGCAGATGACGCTGACGATGATGACGGTACAAAATCAATTTCGTTCAAGAACTTTTTCAAGAAAAAATAATAATTCCGAGGTAATGTAATGCTTCAAGTAATTACTTTAATATCAATCGCATTCCTCGTTGCGCTTGATCAGATAATTAAATTACTTGTAATTGAATATCTCGAACCGATTGGCAGTCTCCCGTTATTAGATGGCTTTATTCAGTTGAATTATGCCGAAAATACAGGAGCTGCTTTCGGTTCGTTCAGCAGTTATACCATTATTCTTACCGTTTTTACTTTTGTTGCCGTGATTGCGGGAATTGTTTTGCTGTTAACACAAAAAATCCGCTTCGGGGTGGAATATGTTTGCGGTGCTGTAATAATTGCAGGCGGTATCGGCAATCTTATTGACCGTGTGTTCAGAGGGTTTGTTATAGATTATATTGAGCCTCTGTTTATTGATTTTGCCATATTTAACTTTGCGGATATTCTTGTAACCTGCGGCGCGGCGGTTTTGATTTTTTGGCTTATTTTCGATATGATAAGAGAAAGTAGAAAAGGAAAAACAAAATGAAGGAATTGCTGATTGATGTTACACAGGACTTTGAGGGAGAAAGAATTGATAAGTACCTTTCCCGCCTTGTAACCGATTCATCAAGAAGCGCCATACAAAAGCTTATTGAAAGCGGAAGCGTTAAAGTAAACGGTTCTCAGGTCAGCAAAAACTATAAAGTCAGCGCCGACGATGAAATCCTTATGCTTCAAGGCGAGTTGAAAACACTTGACGCCGAGCCTGAAAATATACCTCTTGATATAGTTTATGAGGATAGTGATTTGCTCGTTGTAAATAAACCGAGAGGAATGGTGGTTCACCCCGCTCCGGGTAATTACAGCGGAACACTTGTAAATGCTTTGCTTTATCATTGTAAGGACTCTCTTTCGGGGATAAACGGAGTGCTCCGTCCCGGAATTGTGCACCGAATTGATAAAGATACAAGCGGACTTTTGATTGTGGCGAAAAACGATAAGGCTCACATAGGCCTTGCCGAGCAGATTAAGGAGCATAGCTTTACCCGTGAATACAATGCGGTTGTTTGCGGACATTTAAAAGAATATGAGGGAACGGTGTGCGCCCCTATCGGCAGGAATCCCAAGGACCGCAAAAAAATGTGCGTAACGGAGAATAATTCCAAAAACGCCGTTACACATTATAAAGTGATAAATGAGTATGAGGGCTATTCCCATATTTCCCTTCGTCTTGAAACGGGCAGAACTCATCAGATAAGAGTCCATATGGCTTATATAGGCCACCCCGTAGCAGGTGATTTTGTTTACGGTAACGATAAAAAAAGCGCATATTTAAACGGCCAGTGCCTTCATGCAATAAAAATCGGGTTTGTTCATCCCATAACAAACGATTATCTTGAATTCAACTCGGAACTTCCCGATTATTTCAAAGAATTTCTAAACAGACTTAAATCCACCGTATAAGGGGGTTGTAAAATTGGAAACAAAGAATTTGTCAGATTGGCTTGTCGTGTCGGATATTGACGGCACTTTAAATAATAAATTGCGGCAGTTGCCTAAAAGAAACCGTGAAGCAATAAACCGTTTTGTGCTGGAATGTAACGGCAATTTCACATTGGCTTCCGGCAGAAATGTTCAGTCAATGCGCAAACATTACGAAAATTTACCCATAGCAGGTACCCCCGCAGTTATTCTTAACGGTGCAGGGGTTTACGATTATAACCACGAAAAAATGCTTCATTTTGACGCAATAAATGACCATGCTATGGATTTGGTTTTTGAACTTTATAAGCGTTTCCCCCTTCTTGAAATTGAGATTTTAACCGACAAAATGATATATACTCTCAATTCTCGTATTTTTGCAAAAGTAATGGTAAGGGCGGATAAACTTCATTATATAAATTGTAAGCATCCCGAAGAAATTCCCCGTGAGAATTGGGGTAAGGTTATCTTTCTCGGAATGCCGGACCTTATTAAAAGGCTTCGCAAATATGTTGACACCTTGACAGATACAAGAGCAAACTTTATGTCAAGTTCAATATCATCCTTTGAAATGCTCAATGAGGGCGTTCACAAAGGTACAGGCGTTATGAAAATTGCCGAGCTTTACGGAATAAAGCGAAGTCATATCGCCGCAATAGGTGACTATTTCAACGATTATGATATGCTCAAAACCGTAGGGCTTCCCGCATGTTGCGGACAAGCACCGAAAGCGATGCAAGAAATCGCAAAATTCCACGCTTGCCATTGTAACAAAGGCGCCGTTGCGGATTTACTTGAGTATATTATGAATGATTGCAAGGAGGAAGAGTATGAACGCAGAATTAAAACGCAGCCTTGAAATTTTCGCTGTAAAGGAAAGGCTTTTGCTGTTGGAAGGAATTTTTAACGCCAAAGCAGGGCATCCGGGCGGCTCTCTGTCAATAGCGGAAATATTGGCTTATCTCTATAATGTTGAGATGAAGGCAGACAGCAGTAACCCCAAGGACGAAAACAGAGACCGTTTTGTTCTTTCAAAGGGACACGCCGCTCCCGCACTTTACGCAACGCTGGCACTTAAAGGATATTTCCCGACGGAGGATATGAAAACGCTCAGAAAATCCGATTCATATCTTCAAGGCCACCCAAGCATGAAATGCGTTCCCGGTGTAGATATGAGCACAGGCTCTTTGGGGCAGGGTATTTCTGCGGCCGTGGGAATGGCTCTCGCCGCCAAGCTTGATAAAAAGGATTACAGAGTATATACGATTCTCGGTGATGGTGAAATCGAAGAAGGTCAGGTTTGGGAGGCGTCAATGTTTGCCGCCGCCAAAAAACTTGATAATCTTGTTGTTATCGTTGATAATAACAACCTGCAAATCGACGGAACGGTTGAAGAGGTTAACTCTCCGTATCCTATTCCCGAAAAATTTGAGGCTTTCGGCTTTAATGTAATTGAAATTGACGGAAACTGCCTTGATGAAATAGAAAAAGCCTTTGAAAGTGCAAAAACAGTAAAAGGCAAGCCCACCGCAATAGTTGCAAAAACCGTTAAGGGCAAGGGCGTTTCATATATGGAAAATGCAGTAAACTGGCACGGCGCCGCCCCTAACGAGGAGCTTTATAACACCGCCGTTGCAGAGCTTACCGAAAAACTCAAGGAATTGGAGGGTGCAAAATGAGCGAAGTAATTAAAACAGCAACCCGTGACGCTTACGGCAAAGCACTTGTTGAATTGGGAAATACCGATGCTAAAATCATTGTTCTTGATGCCGACCTTGCCGCAGCTACAAAAACCGGTATGTTCAAAAAAGAACATCCCGAAAAGTTTATAGACTGCGGTATTGCAGAGGGCAATATGATGGGCGTTGCCGCAGGACTTGCTGCGTCGGGATATACCGTGTTTGCATCTTCCTTTGCTATGTTTGCGGCAGGCAGAGCCTTTGAGCAGATAAGAAATTCAATAGGATATACACATCTTAATGTAAAAATCGGCGCAACTCACGCAGGTATTTCCGTAGGTGAGGACGGCGCAAGCCACCAGTGCTGTGAAGATATAGGACTTATGCGCACAATTCCCGGTATGGTTATTTTAAACCCCGCCGACGATGTTGAAGCCCGCCTCTGTGTGCTTGCCGCCGCAGAGCATCAGGGACCTGTTTATATGCGCTTCGGCCGCCTTGCTGTGCCGAGAGTTTTCGATGAAAGCTATAAGTTTGAAATCGGTAAGGGCAATGTGCTTAAAGAGGGAACAGATGTTACAATAATCGCAACAGGGCTTATGGTTAACGAGGCTCTTATGGCGCAGGAAAAGCTTGCGGCAGAGGGCGTTTCCGCAAGAGTCGTAAATATGGCAACCATTAAACCCATTGACCGTGATATTATTATCGACTCCGCTAAAAAGACAGGCGTTATAGTTACCGCCGAGGAGCATAATATTATCGGCGGGCTCGGTTCTGCCGTAGCAGAGGTTGTTTGCGAAACTGTTCCCGTACCCGTTATCCGTGTAGGCGTTGAGGATACTTTCGGCAAATCAGGCCCTGCGGTTCAGTTGCTTCACGAGTTCGGACTTGATGCGGACAATATTGCCGCCAAGTGCAAAAAAGCAGTTGAGTTAAAGAAATAAGTCAGAGAAAATCAGGGGACGGTTCGAAACCCCTGATTTTCTTGTAATTTTGATTGTAGGGAACGATGAAATCTGCTCCCTCGTTGAGGGAGCTGTCTGCGGAGCAGACTGAGGGAGTTTGGTAAAAAAGGGACTGTCCCCTTTTTACCAAAACTGTCGAGTCGTCACCTGTAATTGACGGTGAAACAGTTGTATTCGGCGTAAACGACGGATATATTTATTCGGTGGATATAAAAACAGGCGAGGTGCTTAAAAAGTACAGCGCAGGCTCTGCCGTTTTGGGCAAGGTTGCAGTTGCCGAGGACAAAATATACGCAGAAACCTTTGAGGGATATATGGTCGCATATACCAAATAGCATAAAAATAACGGTCTGTGTTGAATTTTCAACACAGACCG
>CAMGDG010000065.1 GCA_946041635.1 uncultured Clostridia bacterium | reverse complement strand
TTTCAAACCTTTACAGCGTTCATAAAAAAGCGGTTTTGAAAGCTATTGAAATGACGATAAGCAGCGCAAAAAGAGCCGGTATACCGGTGGGTATGTGCGGAGAATCGGCGGCTGACCGTGAACTTATTCCTCAGCTTGTAAAATGGGGGCTTGACGAATTCTCCGTTACGCCCAACTCAATTCTCAGCACACGCAAAGCAATTTGCCAATGCGAATAACACAATCATCGCAATTAAAAACAACCTGTGAGTGCACAGGTTGTTTTTTCATTATCTGTCCCATTTATCGGCGAGGGCGTTAATCTGGTCGGTGAATTTCGCCAAATCCTTATTAGCTCCTCCCCTGTTATGCTCAATAACAATAAGCAATCTTTTACCCGCCTGCAAAAGCCGCTGAAATACGGAATTCGCACGCTGAACATTGGGTTTATTCCGCTTGATTTTTTCGTGATTACCCCCATAAAGACACTCGCCGCTGATAATATCGTATTCTGCACCGTTGAAGGGCGCCTCCGCCGATATTCCCAATTCTGACGATACACTTTGTGCAAAAATATCGCAAACCGTATCCTCACCGTGGTTTACAAACACCTTTTCGGGCTTTGGAGCAATATTTTTAAGCCAATTTATAAGCATATCACGGTCTGCGTGGCCGCTGATTCCGTCTATCTGCCGTATATCGGCTCTTACGGTAATTTCCTCCCCGAAAAGCTTAACCGAGGGTGCGCCGTCAATGAGCTTACTGCCCAGCGTTCCTTCCGCCTGATAGCCCACAAAAAGAATGGTGCTTTCCTCACGCCACAAATTGTGCTTTAAATGGTGGCGAATACGCCCCGCCTCGCACATTCCCGAAGCAGACAGGATAACCTTTGGCGTTGTATCGGCGTTTATAAACCGTGATTCGTCACTTGTGACAGCAAGATTAAGTCCCTGAAACACTATGGGATTTATGCCTTTTTCAAGGAGTGCAAGCGTATCGCTGTCATAATAATCAATAAGCCCTCCCGAATAAATTTCTGTTGCCTCAACCGCCAACGGGCTATCCACCCAAACGGGGAAATTATCGTGATTTTTAATAAGTCCTTTTTCCTTTATCTGACGGATTAAATAGAGCATCTCCTGCGTTCTGCCTACGGCAAAGCAGGGCACAACCACATTTCCGCCGCGGTCAAAGGTATTTTGAATAACATCGGTTAACTGCTTTACATAATCGGGTCGCTCGCCGTGAAGTCTGTCGCCGTATGTAGATTCAATTACAACTACATCAGCCTTTTCCGGCTTTTGCGGGTCACGGATAAGAGGGCGGGACACATTGCCCACATCGCCTGAAAAAAGCAAAACCTTTGTAATGCCGTTTTCCGTAATTGTTATTTCAATGCTTGCAGAACCAAGAAGGTGCCCTGCGTCAATAAATCTTATTTTAATACCCTCGAAAATATCGTATTCCTTACTGTAATCACAGGGAACAAACATTTTCATTGTTGCCGCAACATCATCGGAGGTATAAAGCGGCTTATAATCAGCATCGCCGTTTCTTTTTGCCTTACGGTTTCGCCATTCAGCTTCAAACTCCTGAATATGGGCTGAGTCCATAAGCATTATTGCGCAAAGCTTATTTGTGGCAAGCGTTGTATAAATGGGTGCCTCATAACCGTTGGCAGTAAGGAAAGGAAGCTTTCCCGAATGGTCGATATGGGCGTGAGTTAATAAAACGCAGTCGATTGTATTTGCGGCAACAGGCAGATCGCAGTTTTCGTAAATATCCGCACCCTGCTCCATACCGCAGTCAACCAGTATCCGTCTGCCGCAGGCTGTAATCAATGTGCAGGAGCCTGTTACCTCGTGGGCGGCTCCCAAAAATTGAATTTTCATAAAATCACCTTATCTTTTATTTAAATGCCTTTTTAATAATTATATAAAATTGAAAGGCAAAGTTAAACTGTCAAAATTCACATATTTACGATAAATTTATTGTAACATACTTTCTTGAAATGTATTTTATAATATGATAAAATCGTTGCATAGGAAGAGGTGTTGTTGTGTTGGATTTAGACCGTTCAAGGGATTTACTGATGAAAATTTACGGCGACAAAAAGCTTTGCGACATTCTTGACTCATATATTTTAAAGCACAAAATTAAAATCCGTTTTTGTCTTGAATTTTGCCGCAAAGACCGTTGGGAAGTATTTCTGAAAAGTGACCCTATGCTCAAATTAAGTCTTGTTTATGCATTTCTGCCCGAAACAAAGGACAGATATTTTGAAAAAGGTATCAGCGACAAAATATTTTTCGACACAATGGATGATATTCGCATTTGGATTGACGACCACCGCACCCGCACCGGCGAATACGGTCTTTATGAGCTTAACTGGATAATGGACCATATGCGGTTGGCTATTTTCAAGCTGGGCAGACTGCAATATCAAAAATCCAAGTATTTTTTCGGTCCCTCATACAAAAAGAACGGCGTCAGTATAAAATTCGGCGAAAATGTTTTCAGTATGCATATTCCGAGAGGTGAAAAGCTCAATATTGAAGCGTGTAAACAGTCAATAGAAGAAGCAAGGGTTTTCTTCAAAAAATATTATCCCGAATATCCTACAAACATATTTGTTTGTCACAGTTGGCTTCTCTTTTCCGGCAACAGAAATTATATGAGGGAGGACAGTAATATAATCAAGTTTTCGGAAATGTACGATATTGTAAAAGAAATAGAAGCACCCTCACAGGCATATTTATGGATTTTTGGCAAAAAAATCAGTAACAAGGAATTATTCGCTCACAAAAAGTTATACGGCAATTACGGTCATACCGAAGATTTACCTCACGAAGCCAAGCTTCACAAGGACGCCATAGAATACATTAAAAGCGGCGGAAAATTAGGTGAAGGAATGGGAGTTATTACATTTCAATAGTTTTTTGACACTCTGAATATGTATTCGGAGTGTTTTTCTGTATTGACAATTCAGATGAAATCCTATATAATTTGAAAATGAATTTCAAATTCAAATGTGTGGTGAGCAAAATGGGATATGAAACAAAGCAAAGCCGCCTTGTTTTCGATTTTTTAGGAAACAATGCAGACCGCCACTTTTCTGCCGAGGAGGTTTATTCTTCTTTGCGGGGCGCGGGCGGAAAAATAGGCAGAACCACCGTTTACCGCCAGCTTGAACGGCTTGTTGAGAACGGTAAGGTTAGAAAATTTTCAACGGGCGACAGTGACGCTTGCTGTTACCAATTCAGCAATTCCGACAGTTGTTCAAACCACTATCACCTTAAATGCTCTGCCTGCGGGCGGCTTATTCATACGGAATGTGATTTTCTCGATAAGCTTTCGGAGCACATTTTTATTGACCACAAATTTACCGTTGACAGTTCAAAAACCGTTTTGTACGGATTGTGCAAGGACTGCGTTAAGGAGAAAAAAGTATGATCGCACCCTTACACATACACACCGATATATCGGGCTTTACAGCCGACACGGCTCTTTCGCTGCTTGCCGAATCGGTTATTGATACCCTTAAAATGCTCCCCTTTCTGTTTGCGGCATTTTTAATAATTGAGTTTTTGGAGCATCACGCCAAAGAGCGTTTGGACAAGTTTTTTCGCCGCACGGATAAATCAGGTCCCCTTGCGGGCGCACTTTTAGGCTGTGTACCTCAATGCGGATTTTCGGTGCTGTGCGCAAATTTATATACGGGTGGAATCGTAACCTTAGGCACATTGATTGCCGTTTTTCTTTCCACCTCAGATGAGGCGGTAATCTTGCTCGCCTCCTCCCCCAACGGCGGCAAAGAGGTACTTCGGCTCATTGCGGTTAAAGTGATTATCGCCGTTATTGCCGGGTATGCGATAGATATTTTCGGCAAAAGATTTTTTAAAACCAAGGTGTGGGAAAACGACCTGTGCGAGCACGATCACTGTGGCTGTGAGGAGCACAAAGGCGTTCTTATTCCCGCACTTATTCACACGGTTAAGGTTTTCGGATTTTTGCTTTTATTCACCGTTATTCTCAATTTTGCGGTTGCCTTGTTAGGCGAGGAACGGCTCGGCTCGGTTTTACTTACAAATTCGGCTTTTCAGCCCTTTTTAGCGGCTCTGCTCGGATTTATCCCCAACTGTGCGTCGTCCGTTATGCTTACACAATTATATACGGAGGGGGCATTAAGCTTTGGCTCGGTTATTGCGGGACTTTGCACCAATGCAGGCGCAGGGCTTATTGTTCTTATGCGTGAAAAAAGCCGTGTCAAAGACAATGTAAAAATTATCGGGATTTTGTATATTTGCGCCGTTATACCGGGAATTATTCTTCATATTGCGGGAATTTAAGCCAAATAAGTGTTTACTTTTAAGTTTTAATGTGCTAAAATGTGATTAGTAAACTTTGGAGGTTTATACGAAATGGGAAGAAAATTTAAAAATGAAAATACAGATTTCCTGGTGGACTGCATTATGCAGCTCAAAGACCGCGAGGAATGTTATAAGTTTTTCCAGGATCTTTGCACCGTTACGGAATTTCACGCAATGGCACAGCGCTGTGTTGTGGCTAAAATGCTTTCGGAAAAGAAGGTATATGCTGATATTGTAAGTGCAACAGGCGCTTCAACAGCCACAATCAGCCGTGTAAACCGTTCTCTTCAAGACGGTGCGGACGGTTACGATATTGTGTTTGACAGGCTTTTGAAATGAGTTACGGTGTTTTTTCCTCGGTCTATGATATTCTGACCGAAAATGTGGATTATAAATTCCTTGCACAAAAAATATGCTCTCTGTTATCCCTTAACGGTGTTGACGGGGGGCTTTTGCTTGATTTAGGCTGCGGAACGGGTACACTTTCTTTTTTGCTTGAAGAAAAAGGCTACGAGGTTATCGGTGCGGATCCAAGTGAAGATATGCTCGCTGTCGCAAATGAAAAGAAATGCGAAAACGGCTCCTCTGCCCTTTTCCTTTGTCAAAGCGGTGAAAGCCTTGACCTTTACGGCACGGTGGATTGCGCCGTATGCAGTCTTGACACCTTAAATCATATTGAATCTCTTGAAAAGATTGCCGAAGCGTTGTGCAGAGTATCGCTTTTTATGAACAAGGGCGGAGTTTTTGTTTTTGATATAAACACAGCCTATAAGCACAAGGAAATTTTGGGTAACAATACCTTTGTCTATGATATGGACGAGGTTTACTGCGTTTGGCAAAACACATTTGAGGAAGAACACACGCGCACGCAGATTGACCTTGATTTCTTTATCAAGGATGAAAATGACGAGATTTACGAAAGATACAGCGAAAGCTTTTATGAATATGTGTATGAACTTGATGACATACTGAAATTACTGAAAGATAACGGTTTTTCGGTTATCGGGTGCTTTGACGATTACAGCGACATGGAAGTAACGGAAAAGACGCAGCGCATAACCGTTGCCGCAAGGAAGGATTAAATCATGAACGAACTTGTAAGAGCGATTTCGGAGGACGGCACGCTTTATGTACTTGCCCTTAATTCCACCGAAATGGTAAAGAAAATGCAGAAAATTCACTCCACATCAAAGGTTTGCTCGGCGGCGCTGGGTAGGCTGATTACCGCCGCTTCAATGATGGGCGTGCTTTTAAAAGGCGAAAAAGACACGCTGACCTTGAAAATAAGCGGCAACGGTCCTGCCTCGCCTGTTGTGGCTGTCAGCAATTCAAAGGGAATTGTGAAAGGATATGTGGGCGACAACAGCGTTCAGCTTCCCCTTAACAAAAACGGTAAGCTTGATGTTTCCGGCGCAGTTGGTAAAGACGGATTTTTAACGGTGATTAAGGATTTGGGACTTAAAGAGCCATATTGCGCACAAATCCCCATAGCGTCAGGTGAAATTGCCGAGGACATTACGGCTTATTACGCAATAAGCGAGCAGACGCCCACGGTGTGTGCTCTCGGTGTGCTTGTAAATCCCGATAACAAAGAAGTTTTATTAGCGGGCGGATTTTTAATTCAGCTTTTACCCACAGCGGACGATGATACAATATCGCTTGTTGAAAAGGGGCTTGAAAATATTAAGCCTGTAACTACAATGCTTGCCGACGGTCTTACTCCCGAGGAAATTTGTCAGGCAGTTTTGCCTGAATTTAAAATGCAGGTGCTTGACCGTGAATATGTTGATTACAAATGCGATTGCAGTGAAGAAAGAGTTACAGCGGCGCTAATAAGCACAGGGGCTGACGGACTTCGTGAAATGGCAGAGGACGAGCAAACAGAGGTTGTGTGCCATTTCTGCAATAAAAAGTATGTTTATTCCAAAGAACAAATATTAAAGCTTTTAAAAGAGGCAAATAAATAATTGCGAAATTGCGTGGTTTGGCTTTTTCCTCCCTCTGACGAGGGAGGTGGCATTTCGCTTGCGAAATGGCGGAGGGAGAGATAGTTTTTAGGCTAACCAAAATTTTTTCTCTCCCCCAGTCGCCATACGGCGACAGCCCCCTCGTCAGAGGGGCAATAATTTATAGTGTGTTTGTTACCCGAAACTCCCTCAGCAGCTTCGCTGACAGCTCCCTCTTAGAGGGAGCGGAATAGGCTTTGTATGCTTTTACGGCAAGGCAGTCCACAGATATACCATACAATTTACAAACGAGCAGTTGAAAATTCAACTGCTCATTTTTTATGTTTATTTTGTTTTTCCGCAAATACTGCACTTGTACCCTGTTACAACGGTTTCGTCATACGCCGCTGTATCCACAACCCATTCGTTGG